>JAQGMQ010000116.1 GCA_028292305.1 Rhodoferax sp. | reverse complement strand
TCGCTACGTTGGGCGACCCTGATCGAGACTCGGGATCTCCACCAGAGAAAAACGACCGGATTGCCGAGAGTGATAGAATCCGTCAATCGCGTTTGCGACTTTCCTGATCTTCACCCTCTCACCGTGAAGTGGGTTCTCGGCAGCAGAACCACTAGTCAAGCCCTGTAATCGCGTGGACCTTTTCCGTGCACCAGCTTTTAAAAAGCTCCCGCCGTCGGTCCCGATCTTCCCTCTGTCGTCACGCCCTGCTGCTGTAGTGCCTGGCGACCGCCGCTTTGCCGCAAGGCCGGCCGGCACTCTGGGAAACCTGGCATTGGGCGTGCCATTTTTATTTCCCCAAGCCTCGGCATGTGCCTCGGCTGTGACCCCATTGACAACGACTTCCAATAATCATTCCATCGCCATCGGCAAATATCTCGTTTCTCCCCTCGCCAAGCGACTTGCCGACGGCCTGTACGCTGCCAGCGTTTCCATTCGCAGTGGCCGGGGCAGTGCCTCGACCGACCGCGTCATGCGCTTCAAGGGCAGTTTTTTCTCCGAGAATGCAGCGCACCGCTACGCCCGTGAACAGGGCCTGGTCTGGGTCGCAGAATCACGCCAGCCCGCTTCGTCGGTTTTGGCCCTCGCGGCCTAAGCCGGGTTTGCGACCTGCCGCGTTAAACGTACACCACCCCACAACTCCAGAAAGAATGCCATGGCAAAAGAAGACCTGATCGAAATGAGCGGCGTGGTCGCCGAAGTGCTGCCTGATGCGCGTTTCCGCGTCACGCTGGACAACGGCCATTCGCTGGTGGCCTATACCGCTGGCCGCATGCGCAAGCACCGCATCCGCATTCTGGCTGGCGACAAGGTGTCGCTGGAGCTGTCGCCCTATGATTTGAGCAAGGGCCGCATCAAGTTCCGGCACATCGAAAACCGCGGTTCGCCACCACCGTCGCAGCCGGCTTACCGCCCGCGTTGAGCGGTTTGTTGCGCCTTCGCCCGCTTGGATCGGGCGGGGTTCGATTTGCTCAATAAATGGCCGGAATGGCGCATACTCCTGCTTTCGGGGCGAGAAGGCAGCGATGGACACCAGAACTTTCCAACACAAAGAATACGAGTTGCTCTGCAGTGCCAAGGCACTCAATGACGGCAGATTCACACCGACGCTGATCGTCGTCAAACAGGTCTGGCCCACCAGGCCACGCGAAATCGCGGTAGAACGCGGCGCGTTTCCGACCGCCGAAGAAGCTATCGTCGCGGCCCATGCGCAAGGGCTCGAGTGGGTGCAGCACTACGGCTGAGCGTTGGCCGGCCTGCGTCGCGCACGCCGGCCCGACTTTGAAAACCCGCCACCGATCACCAGTGGCCAGGAAGCGCTGACGCCGCGGCGGTTAGACTGCCCGGCCATCCTTGCATTGCTTCCCACCATGACAGAACCGGTTCGACTCGCCAAACGCCTGGCCCAGCAGATGAACTGCTCCCGCCGCGAGGCCGAGCAATACATCGAAGGCGGCTGGGTCCGGGTCGACGGCCAATTGGTCGAAGAGCCCATGGCCCGCGTGGCCGAAGCCCAGCGGGTGGAGGTTGACGCCGACGCCAGCCTGCTGTCGCTTTCCAGCGTCACCCTGTTGCTGCACAAACCCGTGGGGTTGAGCGCCGAGCCTGCTTCCTCCCCCGGTCGCCTTTCGCCGGCGCAAGCTTTGCTGACCGCCGCCAACCAGGCGCCGAACGACCGCTCGGGCATTCGCCCACTGAAAAAACATTTCACCCAGCTCACGCTGTGCACGCCGATCGACCCACGCGCCAGCGGCCTCGTCGTGTGGACGCAGGACTGGCGCATCGCACGCAAGTTGTCCGAAGACGCCGGTGTCATCGAACACGAGCTCACCGTGGAAGTGCAGGGCGTGGTGTCGCCTGAAGCACTCAACAAACTGTGCCGGCCCGTGACCGAACGTGGCCAGCTGTTGCCCGCCGCCAAGGTCAGCGTCGGCAGCCAGAGCGAAGACGACAGCCGCACCGCCCTTCGCTTTGCGCTGAAAGGCGAACGCCCCGGCCAGGTCGACCACCTCTGCGAAATTGCCGGTCTGGTGATCCAGTCGGTGAAGCGCATCCGCATCGGGCGTGTGCCCATGCAGCAACTGGCGCCGGGCCAGTGGCGCTACCTGGCCGAACACGAACGGTTCTGAGCGCCGTGGCTGGTTGAACCGGCACGTGCCTTGCGCCACCGGTGCGGCTAGAGGCCGCCGGGGAAGGCCCACACGAGCGACCCCGTCAGGGTCACGTAGCGCAGAAACTTGCCGATCGCCATGTACGCCAGGCAGGGCCAGAACGGCAGCTTGAGCCAACCCGCCACCGCGCACAGCGGGTCGCCCACCACTGGCAGCCAGGCCAGCAGGCAAGCCTTCGGCCCGAGGCGTTCGAGCCAGCCCAGCACCCGCGTGTGGTGCGACGAATGCTGGTATTTGTCGGCCACCTTGTGTGCGCCATAACCCATCCACCAGTCGACCGCGCCGCCCAGCGTGTTGCCCACCGTGGCCACCAGCACCGCGGCCCAGAACAGATCCGGATTGAGCTTGACCAGGCCGAACACGGCTGGCTCCGAGCCCAGCGGCAACAGCGTGGCCGAGATGAACGAGACGACGAAGACGGTGCTGAGGCCGTACTGCGGCAGCGCCAGAAAGGGGAGGAGTTGATCGAGCCAGGCTTCCATAGGTGCGGGCCAGTATAGACAGCGCGCCTCAAATCACGCCCGAGTTCAGCCTTTGCCGCCGCAGGAACCAGCCGATGGACGGCGCTCCGCATTTCAATTGCTGAAATTTTGGGCAGTTAGAATCGCCTCCTTCCCGCCGATCCCGTGTTCGCCTGTCGCCAGGTTCCACCGTTCCCCCAAGCCTTCCCGCCCATGCCCTCCGGCCCCGTCATTGGTCCTTTTTCCCTGCCGAACCGTCTGTTCGCCGCTCCCATGGCGGGCGTGACCGATCGGCCGTTCCGCCGGCTGTGCAAGGCGCTGGGCGCAGGTTATGCCGTGAGCGAAATGGTGACCTCGCGGCCCGACCTGTGGAACACGCTCAAGACTTCGCGCCGCGCCAACCACGACGGCGAAGTGGCGCCGATCGCCGTGCAGATCGCCGGCACCGAGCCGCAGATGATGGCCGAGGCGGCGGTCTACAACATCGATCGCGGCGCGCAGATCATCGACATCAACATGGGTTGCCCGGCCAAGAAGGTGTGCAACAAATGGGCTGGGTCGGCACTGATGCAGGACGAGTCGCTGGCCTTGTCCATCGTCGAGGCCGTGGTCGCCGCCGCCCTGCCGCACGGCGTGCCGGTCACGCTGAAGATGCGCACCGGCTGGTGCCAGGCGCACAAGAACGCGGTCGTGCTGGCCCGGTTGTTCGAACAGGCCGGCGTGCAGATGCTCACCGTGCATGGCCGCACGCGCGAGCAGGGCTACAAGGGCCAGGCCGAATACGACACCATTGCCGCCGTGAAGGCCGCCGTGTCGATTCCAGTGGTGGCCAATGGCGACCTCACCACGCCGGAAAAGGTGCGCGACGTGCTGGCGTCAACAGGTGCTGACGCGGTGATGATCGGCCGTGCCGCCCCAGGCCGGCCGTGGATCTTCCGCGAGGTGGCGCATTTCCTGGCCACCGGCACGCACCTGGCGCCGCCGCTGGTGGCCGAGGTGCAGCGTCTGCTGCTCGACCACCTGGACGACCACTACAGCCTGTACGGCGACTTCACCGGCGTGCGCAGCGCGCGCAAGCACATCGGCTGGTACGTGAAGACGTTGCCCGGTGGCGAGGACTTCCGCGCCCGCATGAATTTACTGGAGAGCCCGGCTGCGCAGCTTGCCGCCGTGGACGACTTTTTTGAAACGCTGGCCGGCCGCATGGACCGCATGCCGGCGCCGCTGGACGACGCCTTGGCCACCAGCGATGAAGAACCCGTGGAGACCGCTGCGTGAGCAAAAAACACATCGAAGAATGCATCCGTGAAAACCTCGAGGAATACTTCAAGGACCTGCATGGCACGGAGCCGCACGGCATGTACGACATGATGACCCGCGTGATGGAGAAGCCGCTGCTCGACGTGGTGATGCGCCATGCCGACGGCAACCAGTCGCGCGCGGCCGAATGGCTGGGCATGAACCGCAACACCCTGCGTAAAAAGCTTCTTGAGAACAAACTTCTGTAGTTCCGCAGTGTCCCTGGCATTGATACCGTACCCCCCACTCCAATAACGACCCACCATGGCACTCACTGCACTGATCTCCGTCTCCGACAAAACCGGCATCCTCGAATTCGCGCAGTCGCTGCATGGCCTGGGCGTGAAGCTGCTGTCGACGGGCGGCACGGCCAAACTGCTGGCCGATGCGGGCCTGCCGGTCACCGAGGTGGCCGACCACACCGGCTTTCCCGAGATGCTCGACGGCCGCGTGAAGACGCTGCACCCGAAGATCCATGGCGGGCTGCTGGCACGCCGCGAACTGCCGGCGCACATGGCGGCCATCGCCGAACACGGCATCGACACCATCGACCTGCTGGTGGTGAACCTGTACCCGTTCGAAGCCACCGTGGCCAAGGCCGGCTGCACGCTGGAAGACGCCATCGAAAACATCGACATCGGCGGCCCGGCCATGGTGCGCAGCGCGGCCAAGAACTGGAAGGACGTGGGTGTGCTCACCGACGCCTCGCAGTACCCGCAGGCGCTGGCCGAATTGAAGGCCGATGGCCAACTCAGCGACAAGACCAGGTTTGCCTTTTCCGTGGCCGCGTTCAACCGCATCAGCCAGTACGACGGCGCGATCAGCGACTACCTCTCGGCCATCGACTTCGACGCCAGCATTGGCCAGCCCGCACCCCAGCGCGCCTTGTTCCCGGCGCAAAGCAACGGCCGCTTCGTGAAGATCCAGGACCTGCGCTACGGCGAGAACCCGCACCAGCAAGCCGCCTTCTACCGCGATCTGTATCCGGCGCCCGGCTCGCTGGTCTCGGCCAAGCAGCTGCAGGGCAAGGAGCTGAGCTACAACAACATCGCCGACGCCGACGCCGCCTGGGAATGCGTGAAAAGCTTCGATGTGCCGGCTTGCGTCATCGTCAAGCACGCCAACCCCTGCGGCGTGGCCATCGGCAGCGACGCGGCGGAAGCCTACGGCAAGGCCTTCAAGACCGACCCGACCTCGGCCTTCGGCGGCATCATCGCCTTCAACCGCCCGGTGGACGGCGAGACGGCGCAGGCCATTGCCAAGCAGTTCGTCGAGGTGCTGATGGCGCCCGGCTACACGCCCGAAGCGCTGGAAGTGTTCCAGGCCACGAAGGCCAAGCTCAACGTGCGCGTGCTGGAAATCGCCTTGCCCAAGGGCGGCGCGACCGATTGGGACAACGGCCGGAACGCCATGGACGTGAAGCGCGTCGGGTCCGGCCTGTTGATCCAGACCGCCGACAACCACGCGTTGGCGCTGGCCGACCTGAAGGTGGTGACCAAGGTTCAGCCGACCCCGGCGCAGCTGCAGGATCTGCTGTTTGCCTGGAAGGTGGCCAAGTACGTGAAGTCCAACGCCATCGTGTTCTGTGCCGGCGGCATGACGATGGGCGTGGGCGCCGGGCAGATGAGCCGGCTCGACTCGGCGCGCATCGCCAGCATCAAGGCCCAGCACGCGCAGTTGTCGCTGGCCGGCACGGCCGTGGCGAGCGACGCCTTCTTCCCGTTCCGCGACGGGCTGGACGTGGTGGTGGACGCTGGCGCGACCTGCGTGATTCAGCCCGGCGGCAGCATGCGGGACGACGAAGTGATCGCCGCCGCCGACGAGCGCGGCGTGGCCATGGTGCTCAGCGGCGTTCGCCACTTTCGGCATTGAGCCGAAGGCGGCAGGCCGAGCTGGGTTACTTGCCGCAGAAAGCGCGGCCGAATGCCTGCAACAAAAAAGGGACCTCGCGGTCCCTTTTTCATCGTTGCCAGTCACTTAACGCCAGCCGCCGTGGCGATGACCGCCGTAGACATAGCCCAGGCTCAGATCCACCGAAATCGGCGTATAGGGCTGCGCGTAAGGCGTCGCCTGGTACCAGGTCGGCTGCTGCACATACACCGGCTGCTGGACATAGGGCTGGCTGTACTGCTGGTCATACGGGTGGCTTGAGATCGTCCGCACCGGTGCCTGCACTGGCG
>JAQGMQ010000101.1 GCA_028292305.1 Rhodoferax sp. | reverse complement strand
CGCAGTTACGAGGCCGTGATCCGCGTCAACAGCCAGTCGGGCAAGGGCGGCATCTCGTATTTGCTCGAAAGCGAATACGGCCTCGAGTTGCCACGCCGTTTGCAGATCGAATTCAGCCAGGTCGTGCAGGGCGTGATGGACCAGGCCGGCAAGGAACTCACCGCGAAAGACTTGTGGCAGTTGTTCGAACGCGAATACGGCCTGGTCGGCACCGAGGCCCCGCAGCACCAGTTGCGCGAAGACAAGTCCGGCACGGGCCCCGCGTCGGTGGCGCTGTCGGCGCAGGTCCGCTTGCATGGCCGCGCTGTGTCGATCGAAGGGCAGGGCACGGGCCCGATCGAAGCCTTTGTGAACGGCATCAACGCCGCACTGGGCCAGACGGTGCGGGTGCTCGACTACCACGAACACGCAATCGGCGCGGGTGCCGATGCACGCGCCGTGGCCTACCTCGAATTGCGCTTGAACGAAAAGGAAACCTGGTTCGGCGTGGGCATCGACGCGAACATCGTGTCGGCTTCGCTCAAGGCCATTCTCTCGGGCTTGCAACGCGCGCAAACCCAGGGTGGCGCCGGTGCGAGTTCAGGCGAAAATGCGGGGAACGTGGCCGAAGCTGCCACGGCGTGAAGACCGCATAAAACAAGGAGCGCCCCATGACCGACAAACTCATCATTTTCGACACCACCCTGCGCGATGGCGAGCAGTCACCGGGCGCTTCCATGACGCGCGACGAAAAGCTGCGCATTGCGCGCCAGCTGGAGCGGCTCAAGGTCGACGTGATCGAAGCCGGTTTCGCCGCCAGCTCGAACGGCGATTTTGAATGTGTGCAGGCCATCGCCCGCGCCGTGCGCGAGTCGACCATCTGCTCGCTGGCCCGCGCCAACGACCGCGACATCACGCGTTCGGCCGAGGCGCTGAAAGACGCCGAGCGCGCGCGCATCCACGTGTTCATCGCCACCTCGGCGCTGCACATGGAGAAGAAGCTGCGCATGACGCCCGACCAGGTGTACGAGCAGGCCAAGTTGTCGGTGCGCTTCGCCCGCAACCTGGTGGGCGACATCGAATTCAGCCCCGAAGACGGCTACCGCAGCGACGAAGACTTTCTGTGCCGCGTGATCGAAACCGTCATCGCCGAAGGCGCCACCACCATCAACGTGCCCGACACCGTGGGCTACGCGATCCCCGAGCTGTATGGCCAGTTCATCTTGAACTTGCGTCAGCGCATTCCCAACAGCGACAAGGCCGTGTGGTCGGTGCATTGCCACAACGACCTCGGCATGGCCGTGGCCAATTCCTTGGCCGGCGTGAAGATCGGCGGCGCGCGCCAAGTCGAATGCACCATCAACGGCCTGGGCGAACGCGCGGGCAACTGCTCGCTCGAGGAGATCGTCATGGCGGTGAAGACCCGCAAGGACTATTTCGGCCTGGAACTCGGCATCGACGCCAAACACATTCTGGCCACCAGCCGCATGGTCAGCCAGACCACCGGCTTCGTGGTGCAGCCGAACAAGGCCGTGGTTGGCGCCAACGCCTTTGCCCATGCCTCGGGCATCCACCAGGACGGCGTGCTGAAGGCGCGCGACACCTACGAGATCATGCGCGCCGAAGACGTGGGCTGGACCACCAACAAGATCGTGCTCGGCAAGCTCAGCGGCCGCAACGCCTTCAAGCAGCGCCTGCAGGACCTCGGCGTGGCCATGGAGAGCGAGGCCGACATCAACGCCGCTTTCGCACGCTTCAAGGAACTTGCCGACCGCAAGAGCGAGATCTTCGACGAAGACATCCTGGCCCTGGTCAGCGATGAGTCCGTGGCCCAGGACAACGAGCAATATGCGTTCGTGTCCCTGTCGCAGCACAGCGAGACCGGCGAACGGCCGCAGGCGAAGATCGTGTTCCGCGTGAACGGCCAGGAGGTGCATGGCACCTCCGACGGCAACGGCCCGGTCGATGCGTCGCTCAAGGCCATCGAAACCCATGTGAAGAGCGGCGCCGAGATGGTGCTGTATTCCGTCAACGCCATCAGCGGCTCGACCGAGAGCCAGGGCGAGGTCACCGTGCGGCTGCAGAACAGCGGCCGGGTGGTGAATGGCGTCGGCGCCGATCCGGACATCGTGGTGGCTTCGGCCAAGGCCTACCTGAGCGCCCTGAACAAGTTGCAAAGCAAGGCCGACCGGGTTGCCGCCCAGGGTTGATGCCAGACCACAGACCCCGCAGCGCTTCGATGCCATCGACGCGTTGCGGGGCCTGGCCATGGTCTGGATGACCGCCTTCCACTTCTGCTTCGATCTGCAGCACTTCGGCTACACGCGGCAGGATTTCTATGCCGATCCTTTCTGGACCTGGCAACGCACCGCGATCGTAAGCCTGTTCCTGTTCTGTGCCGGGCTGGGCCAGGGCGTGGCAGCGGCGCAGGGGCAAAGCTGGCTCCGGTTCTGGCGGCGCTGGCGGCTGGTTGCTGGGTGTGCACTGCTGGTCACGGCCGCTTCGTATTTCATGTTCCCGCAGAGCTTCATCTATTTCGGGGTGCTGCACGGTTTGGCCGTGATGCTGCTCATTGCCCGTCTCACCGCGCGCTGGGGGCGTTGGCTGTGGCTGCTCGGCGCACTCGCGGTGGGTTCGAAATTCGCGGCGGAATGGGTGTTAACGGGCAGCCCGGCTGCCGTGTGGTTCAACGGCCGGTCGTTGAACTGGCTGGGCTGGATCAGCGTCAAGCCTTTCACCGAAGACTACGTACCGGTCTTCCCCTGGCTGGGCGTGGTGTGGTGGGGCGTGGCGCTGGGCACCGCGCTACAACGGCGGGCAGGGCGCCTGCTGCGCTTCGCCTCGGCGCCGCTGGTGAAGATGCGGGGCCTGGCCAGCGTCGGTCGCTGGAGCCTTGTCTACTACATGCTGCACCAGCCGGTGCTCATCGGCTTGCTGACGGCCTATGGCGCGGTGTTCGCCTCGGGCAGGCCGTGACAGCGCGTTCTGGCCGGGCGCCGCGCCTGCCTCACCCAGCTTGAAGGTCTGCACGATGGCGGCCAGCGCATGCGCCTGTTCGCGCAGGCTGTGCGCCGCGGCGGCCGATTGCTCGACCAGCGCCGCGTTCTGCTGGGTCATCTGATCGAGCTGCAGCACCGAGGCGTTCACGCTGCCGATGTCGTCCGACTGTCTGGCCGCGGCGCCCGAAATCTCGCCGATGATCGCTGAAACATGTTGCGCGCTACCCACCACCTCGGTCATGGTGCGACCGGCATCGGCTACCAGGCGCGAACCGCTATCGACCTTTTCGACCGAGGCGCCGATCAACGACTTGATCTCGCGCGCGGCCTGCGCGCTGCGTTGCGCCAGCGACCGCACCTCGCTTGCCACCACCGCGAAACCCCGGCCCTGTTCGCCTGCGCGCGCCGCCTCCACCGCGGCGTTCAGGGCCAGGATATTGGTCTGGAACGCGATGCTGTCGATCACGCCGACGATGTCGCCGATCTGGTGCGAGCTGGCGTTGATGTCGTGCATCGTGGAGACCACCGCGGTGACCACCGCGCCACCGCGTTCCGCGACACCGGCAGCGGCGGCGGCGAGACGCGTGGCCTCGTGCGCCGCGCCGGCCGCCTGCCGCACGGTGGCCGTCAGCTGCGCCATGGCGCCCGCGGCCACCTGCAGGCTGGATGCCGTCTGCTCGGTGCGGGTGCTCAGTTCCTGGTTGCCGGATGCGATCTCGGTGCTGGCGGTACGGATGGCGTCCGACGAGGCCAGCACCGCCTGCAGCGAGCGCCGCAGCTGCCCGGTCATGCTTCCCAGCGCGCGCAGCATGTCACCCAATTCGTCGTTGCGCTGGCTGTGTGCATCGAGCGCCAGATTGCCCAGCGCGACCTCGCCCGCGATGCGGGTGGCGCGCTGCAACTCGCGCGTCAGCCGGCGCTGCATCAGCCAGCACAGCAACACCGCCACGACTGCACAGAACAAGCCGGCCAGCGACAGGGCAACGCCAAATCCCTGGGTGGTCCGGTTGGCGCTGGCCACCGAGGCAGCGGCGTGTCGGGCCATGCCGTTGCCCAGGGCCGTCATCGCCGTCGACATGGCCTCGTAGCTCGCGTTGGCACCCTGCAACGCTGCAATGCCGGTGTTCGGATCGACCGACGAGAGATCGATGGCCGAGTCGGCTTGCGCCAGGTATTGATCCGCCAACTGGTTGAACTTGCGCAACAGATCCTGCAGGTCGGCTTCGCTGCCGTGGCTGGCCATGGCCAGGGCCAGCTTGCGTTCCAGATCCTTGATGCGCAGCACCAGATCCGCCCTGAACTTGTTGACCTCGGCCTCGTCCATCGAGGCGATCAAGGTCACCGTGCGGTACACGCTGATGTGCAACAGCGCACTTTGCTGGCGCAGGTCGGCGATCGCGCCCACATCGGCCAATTGGGCCGTGGCGATCGCCTGGTTGGTCGTGGCCGCCCGGCCCAGCACGAGGCCATTGACCTGGCCGACGCCGAACACGATCGAGGCCGTCAGTAGCGGTGCCGCCAGCAGCTTGGTTGCCAATCGCATAGACCTTCCTGGTTCAGCGGATCGCGGTCCGGACTGGCGTTCAACGCAACGGGCCGAGGACTACTTGTAGATGCCGCCGCAGACCGCCATGTCGTCCAGCTTTTCGCAGTACATGCTCTTTGGTTCGATCTTCTTGTTTTCGGGGTTGGTGAACTTGTAGTCCTGCCAGAAGCTGCCCTTGCTCCTGGCCAGTTCGACGCGTTCCTTCACGAAAGCCTTGCCGTCCACATCCTTCAGGTCGATCAGGTTCTTGCCGACCATCTTGGCATTGGCGCCGTGGGCCCGCACCATGCCGTCCAGCGCATACACCACCAGGTACAGATCGCGGTCGGAGAACTTGCCGCCCTTGGTCGATATCTCGGCAAAGGCCTTGTCCGCGCCCTGGCTCTTGATGAAGGCCACGCCCTTTTTCACCATGGCCGTGGCTTCCTCCGGCGTGGCGCCGCCATCGGCCGCGCGGCTTGGCAGCGCGCCCAGGCAAAGTGCGGCGGACAGGGCTGCAAGAGAGAGCAGAGACTTCTTCATGGCGGACTCCTTGGGGTGGATTCCGGCACGCAGCGCGAGGGCACGGAGGCGTCGGAGATCGGGTCAGAATAATCCCATTCGACGAGTCAAGTCAACGGTTGAGGAATTGCACGATTGAGTGGCCAAAGCGTTGTTCTTTGGTTCGTGTTCTGCAATAAAAAAGCCCTTCGGACCGTTGGTCCGAAGGGCTTGTGCGGCACGCGGCGGGCGCGTGGGGCAACCGGGCGTTTGCGGCCCCTGCGGCTCTTCGCGAGCGTCTATTCGACCTTGGCCTTGGTGCGCAGTTCCTGCTGGAACGCAGCCAGCTTCTGCTGCTGCATCTGTTGGGCAATCTGCGGCTTCACTTCTTCGAACTTCGGCAGTTGGGCGGTGCGCTCGTCGTCCAGGCGGATCACGTGGTAGCCGAACTGGGTCTTGACCGGCACGTCGGTGGTCTGGCCCTTCTTGAGTGCGACCAGCGCCTCGGTGAATTCCTTCACATAGCTGCCCGGTGCGGCCCAGTCGAGGTCGCCGCCGTTGGCGCCGGAGCCTGGGTCCTTGGATTGCTTCTTGGCGATTTCTTCAAACTTGCCGCCCTTTTTCAGGCTGGCAATGATGGCCTTGGCCTGGTCTTCCTTTTCCACCAGGATGTGGTGGACCTTGTATTCCTTGCCCGAGTTGGCGGCCACGTATTTGTCGTACTCGGCTTGCAGATCGGCGTCGGTGATCGG
>JAQGMQ010000079.1 GCA_028292305.1 Rhodoferax sp. | reverse complement strand
TCGCTATATAGAATTGGATTTTCAAATCCAACTTATCAGCCCTTCATGACTTATTCAAAGCTGGTGCAACCGCTGCGCCAACTCGTTTCGGCCGCTTCCCTGGCCTTGGTTGCAACCCATGGCTTCGGTGCCAACCTGATCCAGAACGGTGATTTTTCACTGGGCAACACCCAGTTCGATACCCAATACACCTTCGCCCCAACCAACGCCGGGCTTTGCCAGTACCCGGGCGCAATGGATGAAGGCTGCTACTCCGTGGAGCTGACGCCGTCGGCCACGCACGCGTTGTTTGCCAATTTTCCCGACCACACCGTGGGCGGCGGGGCACACAACATGTTGGTGGCCAATGGCGCACCGGCGGCGAACTACGTGTGGCAACAAAGCGTGACCCTGGCCGCGCCAGCCGGGACCAAATACGGGTTCTCCGCCTGGGCCTCGTCCGTGGGACTAGCCGTTGACACCGACCCGGCGAATCTGCGCATCGAAGTCGACGTCACGTCGGCCTGCGCCGGCGCGATCAATTTCAAATCCATCGGTACCATCAACGCATCCGGTACTGCCGCCGTGTGGCAGCAAAGCAAGGGCGGTTTCACCTCCGCGGGCCCCGATGCCTGTATCCGCATGGTCAACCAGAACCCGGCACCAACGGGCAATGACTTCGCCATTGACGACATCTTTCTCGATGTGGATCTGGTGTCGCCCACAGCGACAGCCGATACGGGCACGACCCCACTCAACACCCCCGTCACGCTGCCGATCCTCGGCAACGACACCGCCGGCACCCTGCCGATCGACGCGGCAAGCATCGACTTGAACCCCAGCCTCGTCGGCGTGCAGAACACGTTTACCGATCCAGGCAAGGGCACGTTCACCGTGGTGGGCAACAGTGTGCAGTTCACACCTTTCGCCAACTACATCGGCACCGCCACCGCCAGCTACCGCATTTCCGCCAACGATGGCTCACCTTCCAATGTGGTCACGATCACGGTCAGCATCACGGCAGCCGCAGGCAGCATCCAAAGCGTGCCGACACTTTCGCAGTGGGCGCTGTTGCTGATGTCGGCTGTGCTGGCCGGCCTCGCCTTCACCAAGCTGCGCAAGCAAAAGCGCTAGGGCTGCTTCACGTCGACGCGCCTGCGCTTCCAAGGGCCCCAGGCACGGCGTCGAGCGGCGTCAACTGCGCCACATAAGCCGTAGCCGCCGGCGACAACACCCGGTCCACCCGCGTCACCAGGTAGATCGGCGGCACGTGCACCGGCAAGTCGAGCGGCACCACGCGCAGCAGGCCGTGCCGGGCGTAGTGCGTGGCTTGCGACAGCGGCATCACGGCCAGCATGTCGGAGATTTCCAGCAGCGCGGTGATGACGATGGTGGACGCGGTCTCGGTGATGTCCAGCCTTCGGTGCAGGCCGGCCTGGTGCAGCGCCGATTCGAAATGGCCGCGCTGCGGCGAGCCGGCGGGCTGCAGGATCCACGACCAGCCGAGCAGGTCGGCTAAGCTAGGCGATGCGCGGTCGAACACCGGATGCCCGGCCCGCGCCACCACCACTTGAGATTCGCCGAGCAGCTGGGTGCAGTTGAAGGCTTCGGCATCGTTACCGGGCGTGAGCCGCCCCAGCATCAGGTCCACCTCGCCCCGGCCGAGCTGCGCCAGCATGACGTTGCTGGTCTCCACCATCACCGACACCGCCACCTTGGGATGGCGCCGTTTGTATTCGATCAGCGACGGCGCCACCAACTCCGGAACGGCACCGGGCACGCTGCCGATGCGCAGCACGCCGGAAAGGCCGGCCCGCAGCGTATCCAGCTCATACCGCACCGCGCCGAAGTCGGTGAGCACCTGCTTGGCGTAGCGCACCAGCACCTCGCCCGAGGCCGTGGGCGCCATGCCGCGTGCCTGGCGTGTGAACAGCGGCACCCCCATGGTTTCCTCCACCTGCTGCAGCAGCTTGGTGGCCGCGGGCTGGCTCATGTGCATGGCGGCCGCCGCGCGGCCCAGGTTGCGCTGGGCGTCGAGCGCGGCCAGCAGCAGGAGCTGCCGGGTCTTCAGGCGCAGCAGCAGCGTGTGGTCGGGGGCTTCGGAAGGCATGTTCGAGTTCCATCTCTGTGGCTTGGCGTCATCACCGTTTGTATATGGATTGTTCAAGAAACACGATTGGCAATGAATGGCAAAGACCCGTAGTCTCGGGCCGGAACCAAAAAACGAGACGGAGACAACCCCATGCCTGCTTTCCTCAAGAACTTCCCGCGTGTGCTGCCAGCGGCTTTGGCCGTGGCTTGGCTGCTCGCGCTGCCTGGCACCGCATCGGCCCAGCAGCCGCCCCCTTCGACCAGCCCCGACAAATCGGTGCGCATCATGGTCGGCGCCTCGCCCGGCGGCGGCACCGACATCCTGGCGCGGGTGCTGGCCGACAAGTTCGGCCCCGCGCTGAAGCAGGCCGTGGTGGTTGAAAACCGCCCCGGCGCATCCAACACCATCGCCGCCGAACTCACGGCCCGCGCGCAGCCCGACGGCAGCACGCTGCTGCTGGCCACCAACACCGGCCAGGCCATCGCGCCGCATCTGATCAAGCTCAAATACGATTCTCTGAAAGACCTGCAGCCGATCGGCCTGGTGGCGGTGATGCCCAACGTGCTGGTGGTGTCGAGCAACGCGCCCTACAAGAACGTGAAGGAGCTGCTGGCGGCGATGGCGCTGAAACCCGGCGGCTTCAAATACGCGTCGTCGGGCATCGGCAGCACGCAGCACATCGGCGGCGAGGCCTTCGGGCTGGTCACGGGCACCAAGTCGATCCACATCCCCTACAAGGGCAGCTCACAAGCGCATGTGGACGTGATCAGCGGCGAGGTCGACATGATGTTCGACAGCACCTCGTCGGCGATGGGCCAGATCAAGGCCGGCAAATTTCGCGCGCTGGCCGTGAGCTCGCCCAAGCGCTCGGCCGAGTTGCCCGACGTGCCGACGCTGGCCGAGCAGGGCGTGAATGGCGCCGATGTGTCGACCTGGTATGGCCTCTTTGCCACCGCCGGCACGCCGCGTCCGGTGGTCGACCGGCTGGCCGCGGAACTCACCACCGCCCTGAAATCGCCCGATGTGCAGGCGCGCATCAAGGGCCTGGGCGGTGAGCTCAACTTGCTGGGCATCGACCAGTTCACCGAAATGAACCGCAACGAATTCGAGCACTACGGCCAACTCGTCAAGCAAGCCAACATCAAGGCCGAATGAACGGCTGCTTCAGAGAAAAAAGGATCTCCAGATGACCACATCGAACCCTTCCACATCTTCCCGCTCCAGACTCTGCGTGCTGCTGGGCGACCCCAGCGGCGCCGGCCCCGAAATGGCCATCAAGCTGCTGGCCCGGCCGGCCAACCTGGCGGCCGCCGACATCCTCGTCATCGCCGACCCCGAGGCGCTGAAAAGCGGCCAGCAGATCGCCGGCCACACGCTCGATGCGGTGGTGGTGCACGACCTGGCCGATGTGCGCTTCGAGCCCGGTCGCCCCACCGTGCTGTCGCAGAACACGCTCGCCGGCCAGGCGCCGGTCATCGGCACTTCGAACCTCGCATCGGGCCGGGCCTCCTACCAGGCGCTGGAGCTGGCGACCGAGGCGGTGAAGCGCAAGCACGTGGACGCGCTGCTGTTCGCCCCGCTCAACAAACACTCGCTGCGCCTGGGCGGGCTGACGCAGGAAGACGAGCTGCGCTACATGCAGGAACGCTTCGACGTGTCGGGCTTCGTGTGTGAGTTCAACATCACCAAAGGGCTGTGGACGTCGCGCGTGACCTCGCATGTGCCGATCAAGGACGTGGCCCGGCTCATCACCGGCCAGGGGGTGCAGGCGGCGGTGAAGATCATCGATGGCGCGCTGCGCCAGGCCGGCGTGGCCAAGCCGCGCATCGCGGTGTCGGGCCTGAACCCGCATGCGGGCGACGGCGGCTCGATCGGCATGGAAGAGATCGAGATCATCGAGCCGGCCGTGCGCCAGCTGCAGGCCGACGGTTATGACGCGCGCGGCCCGTTCTCGCCCGACACGGTGTTCATCGGCGCGCGCCGCGGCGACGTGGACGCCGTGGTGTCGATGTACCACGACCAGGGCCAGATCGCGATGAAGCTGATGGGTTTTGAAGGTGGCGTGACGCTGCACGGCGGCCTGCCCGTGCCGGTGGCCACGTCGGCCAGCGGCAGCGCGTTCGACATCGCGGGCAAGGGCATCGCGCAGATCGAAGGCCTGCAGGAAGCCTTCAATCTCTGCGTGCGCATGGCCGACGCCCGCCGCGTTGCGACGACCTGAGGATCAGGACGCCAGGGCCTTCATCTCGGCATACAGATCGGCCTTGCCTTCGAAGCCGATGCCGGGCAGCGCCGGCAGCGTGACATAACCGTTGTCGACCTTCACGCCATCGGGAAAACCGCCGTAGGGCTGGAACAGGTCGGGATAAGACTCGTTGCCACCCAGCCCCAGGCCGGCGGCGATGGCCAGCGACATCTGGTGGCCGCCGTGCGGCACGCAGCGGCTCGGCGACCAGCCGTATTCCTTCAGCATCTCGAGCGTGCGCAGGTATTCGACCAGGCCGTAGCTCAAGGCGCAGTCGAACTGCAGGAAGTCGCGCTCCTTGTTCATGCCGCCGTAACGGATCAGGTTGCGCGCGTCCTGCATCGAAAACAGGTTTTCACCGGTGGCCATCGGGCCCTGGTAGCTTTCGCCCAGGCGCGCCTGCAGTTCGTAGTCGAGCGGATCGCCGGCTTCCTCGTACCAGAACAAAGGATACTGCGACAGCGCCTTGCCGTAGGCGACGGCGGTCTCCAGATCGAAGCGGCCATTGGCATCCACGGCCAGTTGCTGGCCCGGCTGCAGCATCTTCAGCACGGCTTCGATGCGCTCCTGGTCTTCACCGATGCTGGCGCCGCCGATCTTCATCTTCACGACCGAGTAGCCGCGGTCCAGGTAGCTTTGCATCTCGTCCTTCAGCCCCTGCAGGCCCTTGCCCGGATGGTAGTAACCGCCGGCCGCGTAGACGAAGACCTTGGGGTTGGCCTTGCCCGTGCCGTAGCGCTGCGCCAGCATCTCGTGCAGCGGCAGGCCGGCGATCTTGGCCGTGGCGTCCCACACGGCCATGTCGATGGTGCCCACGGCCACCGAGCGCTCGCCATGGCCGCCGGGCTTTTCGTTGGACATCATGCATTTCCAGATCTTGTGCGGATCGAGGTTGTCGCCGGTGTCATCGACCAGTGACTTCGGCTCGGCCTCGAGCACACGCGGGCGAAACCGCTCGCGCACCAGGTGGCCCTGGCCGTAGCGCCCGTTGGAGTTGAAGCCGTAGCCGATCACCGGCCGCCCGTCGATCACCACGTCGGTGACCACGGCGACCAGGCTCAGCGTCATCTTGGAGAAGTCGATGTAGGCGTTGCGGATGTCCGACTTGATGGGACGGGTGGATTCGATGATGTCGGCGATCTTCATGGTTGCATTGCTTCGGTTGAGGAAAAGAAAAAATTACCCGGGCAACGAAGCACCGCCACAGATGGCGATGTCCTGTCCCGTGATGGCCGCCGCCTCGGGCGACAGCAAAAAACCCACCAGCGCGGCGATCTCGCCGGGCTGGATGAGCCGGCCGATCGGCGGCAGACGTGGCGCACTGCCGGCCCGGGCCGGGTCTTGCAGCATGGCCGTCTGCGTAGCCGCAGGCGACACCACATTCACCGTCACGCCCTGCCCGGCCACTTCGGCCGCCCAACTGCGGGCCAGCGCCAGCAGCGCGGCCTTGGTGCCGGCGTATTGCCCGCGCCCCGGCATGCCCTGGGCCACGCGGCTGCCGATGAAGACCACCCGGCCCAGGCCGTGCGACGCCATCAAAGGCACCAGCACGTCGGCCAGCCGCGTGGCCGCGTCCACGTGCAGCCGCCACATCAGCTCGCCGGCCGCGTGGTCGAGCTTGCCGAGCGGGCCGACACGCAACACGCCGGCCGCATGCACCAGTGCCGTTATCGCCTGGTCGTCGCGCAATTCGGGCGCCACGCGGGCGATGTCATCACCGTCCGACAAGTTGACCCGCATGGGGCGAAACCCGGTGTGGTCGATGGATGGCTCGGCGATGTCCAGGCCGGACACCCGCCAGCCGCCCTAGAGCAGCCCCAGAGCGATGGCCTGGCCGATGCCGGCGCTGCTGCCGGTGACCACCGCATGGCCTGCGTCAGTCGACACGGATGTTGCCTTCGGTGATGATCTTCTGGGAACGGGCCATGTCGTCGGCCTGGAACTTCGCGAAGTCGGCCGTGCTGCCCGGCGTCAACAACAGCCCCTGCTCCTGCAGCTTGTCCTTCATGTCGGTGGCCAGCGCCTTGTTGACTTCGGTGTTGAGCCGGGCCGTGATATCGGCCGGCAGCCTGGCCGGGCCCCAGAGGCCATACCAGCTGTAGAACTCGTAGCCGGGCACGGTCTCGGCCACGGTGGGCACGTCGGGCAGGTTGGGCGCGCGGTGGGCCGAGGTGACGGCAATCACCCGCAACATGCCGCTCTTGTGGTACTGCAGCGAGCCCAGGATGGGGTCGATGAAGCCGTCGATCTGCCCGCCGATCAAATCCTGGAACGCCGGTGCCGTGCCCTTGTAGGGCACGATCAGGTAGTCGAGGTTGCCCGCGCGTTTGAGCAGCTCGGTCGACAGGTGCCCGGCGGAACCGATCGACCCCACGGCAAAGGTCATCTTGCCGGGGTTGGCCTTGGCATAACTGACCATCGACTTGACGTCGGTGATGGGCAGGTTCTTGTTGATCGCCACCGACAGCGGCGCCTTGGCCACCAGCGCCACTGGCGTGAAGTCCTTGGCGACGCCGTAAGGCACGGACTTCATCGTCATCGGCGCGGTGACGAAGGTCGAGGCGTTGAACAGCAGCGTGTAGCCGTCGGCCGATGCACGCGCCACGGCATCGGCGCCGATGGTGCCGTTGCCACCGGATTTGTTCTCGACGATGAAGTTCTGCCCGGTCTGCTCACCGAGCTTCTGCGCCAACTGGCGGCCCACCGTGTCGAGCGTGCCACCCGGTGGAAACGGAATGATCACGCGCACCGGCTTCGCGGGATAGGCCTGGGCCCAGGCGGCCGAGACCGGCGCCAGCAGCGCCCCGGTTGAGGCGATGAGCGCCAGACCGCCTTGCAAGGCCAGGCGGCGGTGGAAGTTCTTTTGCATGTGTTTGTCTCCTGTTGTTTTTATTTGGAGGCGCTCAGCGCGCCAGGCCCGCGGCACTCACGGCACGCTGGATCTCGGCCTCTTCCTCGGCCGATGGCCGGTGGGTGGGCGCACGCACGTAGTCGTTGGCAATCACACCGGCGCATTTCATGGCGGTCTTCATGCGGGCATGGGCTTCGCCCGTGGGTTCGCCCGCGCCGTACACCGCTTCCTTCAGCGGCGTGATGATGGCCTGGATGCGCATGGCTTCCAGCAGGTCGCCCTTCTTGACCGCGTCGTAGAGGTCGATGATCAGCTGCGGGATGAAGCTGGCGAAGCCCACCAGCGCGCCGTCGACCCCCTGCACCATCGACGCCAACAGGTATTCGTCGTGGCAGGTGAGGATGGCCTTGGTCGGGTCCGCGTCGCGGATGGCCTTCAGGTCGCGCGCGTATTTGCTCATCTCGCGCTGGCCCACCTTGAAGGCCTGCACATACGGCAGACGCGCCAGGTCGGCCAGCAGCGCCGACGAATACGTGGCCTTGCTGTAGGCCGGGTAGACGTGGCAGACCAGGTCGAGCTGCGAGGCGTTCCAGATGTTCTCGA
>JAQGMQ010000076.1 GCA_028292305.1 Rhodoferax sp. | reverse complement strand
GATTGCCGCGCAGCGCCAGCACGGGCGGCACAGCGGTATGGATGCACAGCGGCGCGGCCATCAGCGGGCCGCGCCGCTTGAAGATGTCGACCTCGAGGCCGGGCAGCGCGCCCGAGGCATCGCTGGCCGACTGGCGCAGGGCCAGCCTGAGCGGCGCCGGCGATGAATCCTGCTGCGCCGCCAGCGGGCGGAACACGAAGGCCAGCGGCGGGCGCGGCTGGTGCGCGGCCTGGCCGCTGAACTGCAGGCGGCGCAACTGTTCGGGCCGGGCCTGCGGCAGCCACACCATCAGCGCGGCCAGGTCGCGGCAGCGCAAGGCCTGCTCGGCCGCCCACAGGCGCTCGGCCGGCTTGGCCGCATCGACCAGCAGCACCCGCGACAGCGCCAGGCCCTGGCCCGCCAGCGCGGCCATGTTGGGCCAGTGCGGGCAGCCGATCAGCACCACCGTGCCGCTGGCCGATGCGGCCCGCACCGCCGGCAGCAGCAGCCGCCATTCGTGCAGGCCGGCCTGGGCCTGCAAGACTTCGCTCAGCTGCCCCGCGGGCCAGCCGCCGCCGGGCAGCTCGGCATCCAGCCCGGCATGGCCGGAGGGCGTGGTGAAGCTCGCAGGCGTGCCCATTTCGCTGGCGCGCCAGAGGCTGTCGAGGATGGGAAGGGCGGAACGTGACACGGTAGGCTTGGTTTAAATACTGTCTATTTGTACAGTAATTTACCACGATGCCGGCAAATGACAACCGCCTGATCGAACAGTTTCAGCTCGACCGTAGCCCTGCCGATAACCCTGAGAGGGGCAGAACCAAAACAGCGTACGGAGGAGAAATCATGGATACCTTGAACACCGCGAATTCACTGAGGGCCGGGCCTTCAAGCGCTTTTGCAGAAGCCTATCTGCCAGCCACCCCTTCGGCTGTGCCAGCCACCGATTCGCAGAGCCTGCCCCAGATCGCGCTGTCCGACCCCCTGTCCGACGCCAGCGGCTTGCGCGTCTCCGTCATGCTGACGATCAGCGGTCCGCGCACCGAGCCAGAGGTGATCTACGCCAAACCCGTGCTGCCCCTGACGGCGACGTCCACCGTACTGGCGCCCGAGGCCACCATCGCCACCCGCGCCTGGGCCTCGGCACCGGCGGACCCCATCAGCGACCTGATGGCGCGCAACCTCGACCCGTCCACACGCAGCCTGGCCGATCGGTGGAAAGGCCTCGGCAGCGCCTTGCTGGGCCGCTTCAAGACCACGCAAGGCGACTACACCCAGACCGTGGCCGACGTTGCCGCCGTGCAGTCCAGTGAAAAGCTGACGAACACCCAAGCCCTTGCCTCGGTGGCAGACGGCCAGACCCAGGTCAGCCTCAAGCTGCAGACCCGTTCCGGCCAGACCGTGGAGCTGGTCATCTCGCTCGGCAGCCTGTCGAAGGCCGTGACCAAAGGGCTGCACGTGGCGGTGCATGTGTCAGGCACGTTGAGCCCCGCCGAACGCAGCGCGCTGGTCAGTTTGTCGGCCGGCTTCGACCAGGTGCTCGATGGCCTGGGCCAGGCCGATGGGCCCCGGCTGAACCTGGCGGGTCTGCTGAACTACGACCCGGCCGTCTTCACGCGGGTGGACATGCGCGTCAAGAACCTGGCGCGCACCGATGCGTTGGGCAGTTTCGAGTTCCACGCCGATGCCAGCCGGAAGGCGCTGTCGGTGCAAGGCCGGGCCGGCGCCCTGGCGGTGAATCTGGACCTGGGCACCCAGACCGCTTTTGCCACCCAGGCGCAGCAGCAGGCCGCGCTGCGCAGCTACCTGGCACAGTTCGACGCCGCCGCGCAGCGCAGCCACAGCGACGCGGTGTTGGTCGAACAGTTCAAGCAGGCGTTCGTCCAGTTGCACGAGGCGGCCACCAAGGAAGTCGGCCTGGCAGGCGCCCCGATCGCCCCGATCGCCCCGACCGCCCCGACCGCGATGATGCCGCTGCAGATGCAGATCCAGCCGCTGCTCAGTGGCCTGAAGGATTTCGAAGCCAGCTTCGGCGGTGGCTTCTCCCACGCGAACGCGCGCGGGGACACCACCGAAACCGGCGACAGCGACTTCCAGCTCAGCCAGAAAACCAGCACCACCGGCCGTGACCCCACGGGCGCGGTGACCGTCAGCCAGACACAAAGCGCCCAACTCGCCGCCCACTACCTGCAGGCCACCAACGGCGGCAGGCTGGACACCGACACCGGCAACTACGACAGCTACCGCATCCGCGACCGCAGCGAGACCACCACGACCATCGACACCGCCCACGCGCGCCTGGTCAGCGCGCTCAGCACCAGCCTGCAGGACCAGTGGCTCGGCTTCGAAAGACGCGTGAACCACCACGTCACGGAAACCCGCGAAAGCCCGTTCAGGAAAGTGTCGAGCCGAAGCCTGCTGTAGCGGTGTGGGCGGTTTGCCCAAGCCCTCTCAACCGCATCGGCTCGCGCACCACCATGTGCGTCCCCAGCGACACCAGGCACGCCCAGGCAAGCCAGAAAACACCGCCGAAACAACACCGCCGCCGGGCCGCCCGCCGTCATGGTGTAGCCGATCCAGGCCTGCGGCAGCCGGTTTTCCTGCGCATGGCTGCCAGGCTCAGTGGGCCGGGCCGACCGGTTTGCCGTTGACGCTGTGCGCTTCGATCACACGGCCGGCGCCGGTGACCAACGGCCGCGCCGGGCCTTCGGCATGCACCGTGTCGCCGATCTTCAGGCCCAGCCGGGCCATGCCGTCGGGCCGGGTGTGCACGAAGTCGCCGCTGTCCAGCACCACGCCGTTGGCTTCGCCGTGGCGGGCGTAGTTGAAGCGGACCACGCGGCCCGAAGCCTCGCCGGGGCCGTGGGCCACATCGGGCTCGCGGCCGTCCACCGAAGCCAGGCGCTCGAAGCGGTAGACGAAGTGCGCGCCCTCGCCTTTGGGCGACGGGCCGGCTTCGGTGCCTTCGACGACCAGGGCCTGGCCCGGTCGCAGATCGGCGAACAGTTGGGCGGTGACCGGGTCGTGCGGGTCGGTCGCGAACTGCGTGGGGGTGCCGTCGGTGTCGATCAGCAGGCCTTCGATGGCGCCCTTGGGGCTGTAGATCAGTTGCACGAACCGCCCTTCGATGGCCCAGACATCGATGTCGTGGTGGGGTGCGTGTTGAGGTTTTGGCATGTCGGAAATCCTTTGAAAAATGAAGTGATGCGAAGTCAGCGAAGTGGACGAAGTGAGTGGGTGCGTGCTCAGACAGGGGCCGGCGGCGCGGGCTGGCCGACGGCCGGCGGGGGTGGTGGCGGAGCCCTGTCCGGCCCCGGCGTGCGCGGACCTCGCGGGCC
>JAQGMQ010000090.1 GCA_028292305.1 Rhodoferax sp. | reverse complement strand
CCACGGCCAAGGTCAACTTCGGCAAGGCCGACACCGTGGCCGCGGGTCTAGGAACGCCATGGACACTGACGGTGCCGCGCGGACAAAAAGTGGAGACTTCGGCCCAGCTCAAGCCGGACCTCGAGGCACCGGTGGCCAAGGGTGCCGTGATCGGCAAGGTGGTCGCAGAATCGAACGGAAAGACGCTTGGCGAAACGCCGCTGATCGCGCAGGCGGATGTGGAGCGCTCGGGCTTCATCGTGCGTTTGTGGCAGCGCCTGGTCAAGTAGAACGGGCGCGCCCGGCCGGGACGTCCGCCGGCCGCCTTGCCTCGGCTGCCGCAGTGAATCCATGGGCGACGGCCCTTCGCAAGTAGCCGCCGTTCACTGGCCGAAGCGACCCTGTCGGCGGCGACAGGGTCGACAGCGGCACAAGGCCGCTCGGTGCCTGCGCCGCAGACTTCTCAAAAGAAGAGTTCGACCCGTCCGAGAGACGCAATATCCGCCAGCACCGCGTCGCCAGGCCGCGCGAAGACCATACCGGTGCATGAGCCGGTGGTCACGATCTGGCCCTTGCGCAACGGTTGGCCGCGCGCGGCACAGTGTTTCGCCAACCAGGCCAGAAGCCTCCAGACGTCGACGCCAGGGTTGCCGCCCAGCGTTCTTTTCGCCAGCGTTGGGCCGATGAAAATTTGTGCCTCCACCCGGCGCAAATCCAGCGCGGCGACGTCGAAAGGCGCAGCCGGCCCAAGCACCAGGGCGCCATGGCTCTGCAGGTCGGCGAGCTGGGCCAGGGGCGGGCTGTCCTTCCATCCGTCAAGCCGGGTCTCCACCACCTCGATGGCCGGATACACCGCATCGAACGCCGATGCGAGGTCTGCCGGCGTCAGCGGCTCGTTGCCGATAGCGAAGTCCCGGCCCACGCGCAACGCCACTTCGACCTCGAGGCCCCGCAGGGCCCAGCCGCCGCCCTCCAAACGCGCCCCCGATGCGAACACGCAGGACGACGGCAACGGCGCACCTATCGGCTCGGCAGTAACCCCTTTGGCCCCCACCTTCCAGCCCGCGACCGGCCCGAGTTCTGCCAGAGTGGCATCCTGGATGGCATACGCCTCCTCGCGTGTAGGGGGCGCGATGTCGGCACTGTCCACGGGCGGGCCACCTCGGCGTGCCGCGACCAGCAAAGCCGCCACAGACGTAGGTGTCATGGATCACTTTCTTCGAAGCCCTGCGGGCGGTGCTGGGCCCATGGATGGGCCGCTTCGTACTGGCGAGACAGCGCAAGCAAGGCCGCATCCGCCCCTTTCGGCCCGACCAACTGCATTCCTGTCGGCAGACCACCCACCCGTTTGGTGGGCAACGCCATAGCCGGCAGTCCGGCCGCATTGACGAATGCCGTGAACACGGCGTGACCCCGCGAACCCACGGGCTGGCCATCGATTTCGGATGGGTGACTTTGCGCCACCCGCCAAGGCAGCGCCGCCGTGGCCGGCGTCAGGATGAAATCGCACCGCGTGAACAGCAGCCCGAGCTGCTGCTTCAGCGCCTTCACCCGGTCCATCACCTCGAACAGTGCACCGGCTTCCATGGCACGCCCCGCCGCGAAGGCTTCGCGAGCCACATCGCCGCAAACACCGAGGTCGAGATTTCCACCGCAAAGACCGTGCAGTTCTGGCCACCGCGCGGCGCTGTTCTCCATCCACGCCAGGCCAGCCTGCGACAACTGCGGCCAGGCGGCATTGATATTTTCGAACTCTGCTGGAGATAGGCCCTCTTCCACGCGGTGTCCGAGCGCTTCGAGCCGTTCGGCCGCCTGCCTGATGGAGCGGGCAATGCCGGCATCCACAGGATGGGCGCCGAACCGTGGCATGTACAGGATGCGCGCCTGCACGGGCTCCGGCGCCGAAAGCTTCGCCGCGGCAAGCACCTCCATCAGGTGCCCGACATCCTGCACCGTGCGGCCCATGCCGCCCACCACTTCGAAGTCGAGAAAGATCTCGGGCAGGCCGCCGTGCCGCGGCACCAGGCCTGCCGACGGCTTGAAGCCGACGAGTCCGCAATGCGAAGCCGGGCGCCGGGTGGAACCGCCACCATCGGTGACCAATGCCAGCGGGCCACACCCGGCAGCCACCGCTGCGGCCGCGCCGCCGGACGACCCGCCAGGCGTCAAAGCCCGGTTCCACGGGTTGCGGGTTGTGCCGAACACGTCGTTGCGCGTGTGGCCCTGCATTGCAAACTCAGGCAGATTGGTCTTGCCGAACAGTACTGCACCCGCGTTACGCAGGCGAGCAACGGGCCATTCGTCTTGGGTGCGCACGTAACCACGCAACAAGCGGCTGCCCCAGGAGGTCGGCACCCCGGCCATGTGCAGGTTGTCCTTGACCGTGACGGGGACGCCGTCGAGCCGGCTCAGGGGCACGCCCTGGCGCCACCGTTGGCCGCTGGCTTGCGCGGCGCGCAAGGCACCGTCGCGGTCCCAGGCCACCATCGCATTCAGCGAGCCCTGGCATCGCTCCGCGCGGGCCAGGCAGGAAGCCAGCGCCTCGCGTGGCGTGAACGCGCCCGCGGCATAACCCGCGGCCAGCTGCGTGGCACTGCAATGCCAGAGTTCGGTCACGGCAGGGTCGGATCGAATTCCTGCGGGCATGCCTGGCATGCCTGGCATGCCTGGCATCACTGCGGCAGGTCGCCCGTGGGGCGCCCCAGCCACTTCACCGACAACTTGTCGAGGTCGCCATTCCTCCTGGCTTCGGCAAGGATTTCATTCACCTTCGAGCGCAGCTTGTCTTCGCCTTTGCCGACCCCGATGAAGTTCGGAGAATCCTTGAGGACGAACTTGAATTCGGTACCCATCTGGGGATTTTTTTGCATCATGGCACCAGCCACCTGGGCACTGGTGGCCACCAGTTGCGTCTGGCCGGCGATGAAGGCGGAAATCGTCGTGTTGTTGTCCTCGAAGCGGCGCATCTCGGTGCTGGCCGGTGCGACCTTGGTCAGCTCGGCGTCGTCCACCGAACCGCGTGTCACGGCAATCGATTTGCCGGCCAGGTCGCCCGGCGCCTTGAGCACGGTCGTCTTCGGCCCGAACACCGCGATGAAGAACGGCGAATAAGCCATCGTGAAATCGATGACCTGTTCCCGTTCCGGATTCTTGCCCAGCGTCGAGATGACGAGGTCGGCTTTTCTGGTCTGCAGGTAGGCGACGCGGTTGGTGGTGGACACCGGCAGCAATTCCGGCTTCGCGCCGAGCTTGGCTGCGATGTACATGCCATATCGATGTCGAGGCCCTGGGGTTTCAGGTCAGCGCCAACGAACCCGTACGGCGGGAAATCCGTGGGAATGGCAATCCGGACCTCCTTGGTGCGCATGACATCGTCGAGCGCCGTTTGGGCATGCGTGACGGCGGCGGAAAAAGTGGACACGGCGACGGCCAGGAAGGACGTCAGGTGGCGTTGAATGCGGTGCATGGAAGCTCCTGATGAGTGAACAGAACAAAAGGGGATGCGGCCGACGATCGGCAGCCGTTGCGGCGGTCATTCGATAGGCTGGAGCGCCTCGCGCAACTCGGCCAGCGCATCGTCTTCCAGGTCCGGCGGCATGGGCAGCTTGTCCTCCCAAGTGGCCAGGTGGGCGGAAACCAGGGTCTCGGCCAAAGCCAGGTCACCGGCCTCCAGCGCGGCAACGATGGCGGCATGCTCCCGGCATGAATGCGCGGCGTCTTCGTCGGACTGGTAGCGCAACGCGACCAACGTGGTCCGCGCCGTCAATTCCCGCACCGTTTCTGCCAGGAGCGAGTTGCCCAGGGCTTCTGCCATGCAGACGTGGAAATCACCCAGGAGGTAGCTGCGCAAGCCCACGTTGCCGCTGGCCAGCACCGCCTGCTGTCGCCTGACGTGTGTGCGCAGGCGTTTGAGTGCGGTTTTGTCCAGGGGCCTGGCGCATCGGATCAGCCCCGTCTCGATGACATTGCGCGCGTGGAACGCAGCCGCGGCCTCTTCCTTGGTCAGCTCCGCCAGATACCAGCCGCGGCGGGCACTGGATTTGACGATGCCCCGCACGGCCAGCCTGGCCAGCGCCTCGCGCACGGCAGCGCGGGTTGCGTCGAACAGGGTGCAGAGCTGCTGCTCGCCAAGGCGCGCGCCAGCGGTCAGTTTCTTGGCCAGCACCGCCTCGAGGATGCGGTCGCTGATTTCGATAGGGGTAGGCATGCAACTGGATAAGCAGTTAGCGTGCCATCTGATTAATCAGATTGATTGTCCAAAATGCATCGATTTGGTGGATCAGCCAGCGGTCGCCGCGGATCTGGCGGCGGAACCGACGCAGGTTGGTGCATGGGTGCTGTATCGGCCCGGTGCGGCATCACCTTGGCGGTCTGCCTCTGGTCACCCGCGTTGGGTTCGACGGTCATGGATGCGTCTCTCGGGCGCGATGGGTTGGCCGCGGAACCCGATCACGTTTATTTTTGGGCCCAGGCGTCCTTTGCGCTGCGCCCCGCTGACAGCCGCCATGCCCACGCCTCGGTCCGACAATTTCCGGCCTTCAAAAGTTGCTCCGGCCTTTCTCTGGCCCGGCAACGGCCTTGAGGACAGGCTTCGACTTCGGCGTGGTATGTGGCTTGCCCGGCTGCGGGGAAAATCTAACGCTCTTGTGTGCCGCCACAGGATGCGGCATGAACTTGGCCATGGGTGCAGAAGCCGGTACGTTGCGCGTGAGTGCTGTGGCGCCGGCATCGAGCTTGAAGACCGCGACTGCGCCAACCATGTCTTGCGCTTGCGTGTTGAGGCTCGTCGCCGCTGCCGCCATTTCCTCGACCAGCGCGGCGTTCTGCTGCGTGGCCTGGTCCATCTGCGTGACTGCCTCACCGACTTGGCTCACGCCTGCCGACTGCTCGGCGCTCGCCGCGCTGATTTCGCCCATGATGTCCGTGACGCGGCGAATCGAGGTGACGAACTCGTGCATCGTGACACCTGCCTGGTCCACCAGCAAAGTACCTTGCTCGACGCGGTCGACGCTCGCGGAAATCAAGGCCTTGATCTCCTTTGCCGCGTCGGCCGACCGGCCGGCCAGGCTCCGCACCTCGCTGGCCACCACCGCAAAGCCGCGACCCTGTTCGCCAGCTCGGGCCGCCTCGACGGCTGCGTTGAGTGCCAGGATGTTGGTCTGGAATGCGATGCCGTCGATGACGCTGATGATGTCGGCAATCTTCTTCGAGCTGTCGTTGATGCCTTTCATGGTCTCCACAACCTGACCGACCACGTCGCCGCCGCGCACGGCCACGGTGGACGCACTCTGGGCGAGCTGGTTCGCTTGACGCGCGTTGTCGGCATTCTGTTTGACCGTGGAACTCAGTTCTTCCATCGATGCGGCGGTTTCTTCCAACGCACTGGCCTGCTGCTCGGTACGAGCCGACAGATCGTTGTTGCCTTGAGAAATCTGGGCGCTAGCGGTGGCGACACCTTCGGCGTTTTGACGCACATTGCCCACGACCTGGGCCAGGCTGTTCTGCATCGCTTTGAGGGCAATCAGCAGTTGGGATGTCTCGTTCTGCCCTGTCGCCTCGAACTGCAGGCTGAGGTCGCCACCCGCCACTGCGCGCGAAACTTTTACCGCCTGGTTCAGCGGCGCCGTGATCGAGCGCACCAGCAACCAGCCGAGCACTCCAAGCAAACCCACGGCGGCAACACCGATGCCGATCAAGGTGGCGACACCGGTCTTGTACGCGGCGTCGGCCTGCGCCGTGGCCTCTGCGCCCTGTCTGACCTGGACATCGACGAAGGCTTCTGCCGCGGCCGTTGCGGCTGTCTGCAAGGGCGCAACCGTGCTTTTCAGAAGGGCAAGCGCCTCGGCATTTTTATTGGCGGAGCCGAAAACCACGACTTGGTCCGTGGGAGTCTTGAGGGCGTCCACTGCGGCTTCGAGCCTGGCCAAAGCCTCCTTGCCTGCTGGTGTAACGACCGTGCTCCGCAACTGCGCATCCAGTTTCACGTAGGTCTCTCGCACCCTCGCGAGGCTTGCGACCGCCTTCGCGATTTCATCGTCCGCGTCTTCCAGAACGATGTTCCGGGTGACGATGGCGCGCGCACGCAGGTTGTCCTTGATGTCCTTTGCAGCCATGACCTTCGGCAACCGGTCGTTGGTGGCCGTGTCGAGCTCATTCTGGATCGATGTCATCTGCGCAACGCCAACCCAGACCATGCAGGTCAGCAAGGCGGCCGACAGCCCGATGCCAATGAATAACCGTGAGCCAATCTTCAAATTGTCGAATTTCATGCGTGCTTCTTTTAGGTGCTTGTTGGGGGCTTTATCTGTACCTTGCCGATCGTGCCCGCGAAGTGTGCGGAAATGTTTCAGCTTTACGTTCCAGAAACGTCGGCAGGGGGTGTTTCGACAAAACAGTGCCCGCAGAACAACTCATCCTTGGACGAACGAAGCACGTCATCGATTCGGCGGCTGGCACGCGTGGCTCGACTGAGCGTTCAAAAGGCCGCCATTGCAGCTGAACTGCGCAGGAGCAATAACGATTCGGTGCGGCATGCACCATCCAGCCACGCGCAGACGGCCCAAGCCTGGCGGCAAAAACGCAGCGTGGTGCTGGCCGGCCCTAGGACTTCCGCGCCTGGTCCAGCGGCGTGCCGGCTTCCAGCGCGTGCAGGTCGAAGTCGCGCACCGAGACTGGCCGCAGCTGTGCGTCGAAAGCCACGTCGCCTGGCAGCCATCCGGCCTTGCAGCGCACGGCCACCCAGAAGCGGCGCAGGGCGTGCAGTTGCTGGGCCAGCAGGCCGCGGGTGTTGTCGGCGTCGACCACCGGGTCGCCCACGCCAGTGGCGCGCGGCGCCTCGGTGCGGGGTGGGTAGAGCGCGGTACGGCCCACCAGGTCCCATACGGGAAATACCAGGGCGAAGTTGCAGTTGTGCATGTCCGGCCGGTGCGGGTCCACCCGCATGTGGTGCAGACGGTGGAAATGCGGGCTCACCAGCAGCTTGTCCAGCACTGCGCCGAAGCGCAGCCGCACATTGGCATGCGAGAAATTCTCCAGCAAGGCCGAGATCAAATTCAGCAGCGCGTAGCTCACCGGCGCCACGCCGATCAGCAGCGCCGCCCCGGCCAGGATCATGGCTTCGAGGAAATCGTCCAGGTAATGGTCGCGGTCGTTGCTCCAGCAGCTCAGCTGGCGCTGGCTATGGTGCAGGCTGTGCAGCGCCCACCACCACGGGATGGCATGCTGAAGCCGGTGCACCGCGTACTGCAGGCCATCGAACAGCACCAGATAGACCATGAACAGCACGACCGGATGGCCGTTGAGCCAGGGCAGCCAGTGCTGCACGCTGGTCAGGCCTTCGTCGCTGCCGTCGACCGCGCCGCCGCCGATGCGCGACAGCGGCTCCAGCACGAGGTAGGTAAAAAGCGGTGTCACACCCAGCAGCTTGACCAGGGTGTAGCTCCGGTCGATGCGGGTGGCCTGGCGGTCCGCCCAGGGCTCCAGGGGCATGAGGCTTTCCAGCGGGCGGAACACGCAGGCGATGACCAGCACCTGCACAAGGGCCAGCAGCAGGAATTCCGCGATCTCGCGGGGTGGCGCGGTCCATGGTGCCAGGTGTGACCAGGCCAGGAACGGCACGATCGCCCGCAGGGCGAGCAGCTCTGCAGCATGGTTGAACACGCCGGCCACGGTGGAGAACAGGTGCATGGCTGCCAATTATCATCGGCCGCGCAGGAGGTCTCCAGGCGCGTCGACGCCAGCGCAACGCTTCTTGAGCCAAGACCAGCCCATCGGAAGCGCTTGATGCCCGCTGGCGACTTGCGGGCCAGCCGGCGGACGGCCGCCTATTGCGGCGTCAGGCCAGCGGCTTGGACCAACTCGGCATGCAGTTTGATGTCGTCTCTGATCGTGCGCTGAAGTTCTTCCGGCGAGCTTGGCGCCACTTCCATGCCGTTTTCACCGAGCTTGGCCTTGAACTCTGCGTCCATCGCGGTGCGCACGGCGCGGTTCAGCTGGTCGACGATGGGCCGGGGCGTCCTGGCCGGAGCCAGCAGGCCGATCCACGCGGAAAGGGACAGGTCGGCGATGCCGCCTTCGGCCATGGTGGGGGTGTCTGGCAGCATGCTGGCGCGTTGTGGGCTCATGAGCCCGAGCGCATACAGCTTGCCCGCCTTGATGTGCGGCAAGGCTTCGGGAAGCACCGCGAACATGGCGTCCACCGTGCCGGCCAGCGTGTCGTTGATGGCGAGTGCGCCCCCCTTGTAAGGCACGTGCAGCAGACGCACCTTGGTGCGCGTCTCGAACATCAAGCCTGCGAGATGCTGCGGACTGCCGTCGCCGGATGAGGCAAAGGTGATCTGGCCGGGTGCCGCCTTGGCGGCAGCCAGGAACGCGGCCAGGGTCGGGTACTTCTGTTTGTCTTTCACCACCAGCACCATCGGCTGGTTCACCAGGCCGGCCACGGGCGTGAAGTCCGCCTCGGGATCGTAGGGCAAGGTCTTGAAAATGCTTTTGTTGGTGGTCAGGAACGACGCGGGTGATACCGTGAGGGTGTAGCCATCGGGTGCAGCTCGGGCCACCACCGGCATGCCGATCTGCCCCGACGCGCCGGCGCGGTTATCGATGATGAAGGCCTGACCCAGCATGGCGCTGAGTTTCTGGCCCAGCGAGCGCGCCACCATGTCCACGCTGCCGCCGGCCGGCAACCCGACAATGATCTTGACCGGGTGGTCAGGGTAGACGGCCTGCGCAAGAAGGGCCGTGCTGAAGCACAAGGGGCCGATGAAGCAGGCAAGAGCAGTTGCAAGGCGAAGGTTCATAGCGTGGTGTCTCGTCGTGCGGTGTGGGGCGTAAAGCGGGACGACAGTGCAAGTTCCATGCCGATGGCCAGGCGGCGCGGTCGAGTCGGCCGGCGGTCCCTCCTCTCCGGCCCCTACATCTACACCGCGGCCACGAACCGCACCGTGACCAGCAGCCCTTGCGACGCTTTGGGGTTGTCGGCCAACACCACGCGTCCATCGAAGGCGCGTGCAATCTGCCGCACGATGGCCAGGCCCAGCCCGGTGCCGTGGGTTTCGCTCGAGGCCCGGTAGAAGCGTTCGAACACACGCTCGCGCGACGCGGCCGGAATGCCCGGCCCGTTGTCTTCCACCCAGAATTCCACGAAGGCCCGGTCGCCGGCCGCCGCGCTTTCCACGACCCGCCGCACGCCCGCGGTAACGCGGCCACCTTCGGGCGTGTAGCGCAGCGCGTTGTCCAGCAGGTTGGTCACCAAGGCATCGAGCAGCGCCGGCTGTGCCATCACCATCGCTCCCGCCAGCGCGCCATCCGTGTCCAGACCGAGGTCCATGCCGCGCCGGTCGGCCAGCCCGGCCAATTGCTCCACGCAGTGCAGCGCCACCGCTGCCAGATCGACCGGTTCCAGCAGCAACTGCGCATCGCTGTGTTCGGCCTGGGCCAGCAGCAGGAGCTTGTTGGTCACATCCACCAGCCGCCGGTTGCTGGTCTGCAGGTCGCGCCACAGGGCGTCCATGTCGGTGCGCCGCGTCTCCCACTCACCCCGGTGCTGGCGGGTGTAGCGCGCGTATTCGATCTGCGAAGCCTGGAGCGCCAGCGGCGTACGCAACTGGTGCGCGGCATCGGCGATGAAGCGGCGCTGGGTTTCGGAGTGCGCCGTCAACTGCCGCACGAAGAGGTTGATGGTGTCGGCGATCGGGCGCAGTTCGGTATGCAGGCCACGCGGGTCCAGGCTGAGGTCGAGGTGCAGCGGGTCGCGCTGGGCGAGCTGCCGGCTCAGCCTTACCAATGGCCGCAGCTCCAGCGTCAGCGCCATGGTCGTCAGCACGATGGCCAGCGCGAGCGCGATCAGCAGGTATTCCATGGTGGGCCACCAGAGCGCGCCCAGCATCCGGTCACGGCTGCCGGTGGTCTTGCCGACGGCAATCGTGATCTCGCGTGCGCCGGCCACGTCGAACATCGAGCGCGTCGTCAGCACCGCCCGCACCGGTCGGCCATCGAAGGTCGCGTCGTACCATTGGGCGCGGTCGCCGCCGCGTTGTTCGCGCGGCCTGGGCAACGGGAAATCGGGAGAGCCGGCCAGCAGTTCACCGTCGTCGCCGGTCACGCTCAGGAAGACCTTGTCCCGTTCGGGCGAAGTGAACAGGCTCAGCGCCGACGGCGGCACGCTGGCCTGGACCTCGTTGCCCTCCCAGATGAGTCGGTCGGACAACACCTTGGCGGAGGCCAGCAGGTCGTGGTCCTGAACGTAGTCCGCCATCGCCGCCGCGTTGCGCCAGCTCAGGTAGCCGCACAACGCCACGAACACCGACAACGGCAGAAGCAGCCACAGGGCCAGGCGAATCCGCAGACTGTTCAGCATCGCGTTTCAGCTTCCGAAGGGACCTGGAACGGCCTGCAAGGGCGCTGCATGCGCCGAGCTGCCGAGCGGCCAAACCTGGGGCAGGTTCATTCCCTGGTCCGCAGCAGGTAGCCCACGCCGCGCAGGGTGATGATGGTCGCCTCGCTGCCCTCCAGCTTCTTGCGCAGTCGGTGCAGGTAGATGTCCACTGCATCCGCGCTGGCGTCTTCGTCCAGGCCGAAGACGCTGTCGATCAATGCCTGTTTGGTCACTGTGCTGCCGACTTTCAGCATCAGGGTTTCCAGCAGCGTGCGTTCACGCGGGGGCAGCGGGAGTTGCGTGCCGGCCAGGGTGAATTGCCGCGTGCGAAAGTCGTAATGCAGATCGCCGCAGCCAATGTCGTTGGCCTTGCCGGGCACCTGGCGTCGCACCAACGCCTTGATGCGGGCCACGAGCTCGCGTGCCTCGAAAGGCTTGACCAGGTAGTCGTCCGCACCGATCTCCAGGCAGATCACTTTCTGGTCGAGCGACGCGGTGGCGGTGAGGATGATCACCGGCACCGTGTCGCCGCGTTCGCGCAGGCGGCGCAGCACGGCTTTGCCCGAGAGCTGCGGCAGATTCAAATCGAGGAGCACGACGTCGTAACCGGCCTGGCGCAGCAGCCGGTCGGCCGCGTCGCCGTCGGCGACGTGGTCGACGACGAATTCCTGCTCGCGCAACAGGCTGGCCAGCCAATGGGCCAGTTCGGGGTTGTCTTCGATCAGCAGGAGTTTCATGGCGGCGCGGTGTGCGGCGATTCTAAGGAACCGACGCTATGCGCCGCCCGGAGGAAATGTTTGCTGCGCGGGTTTTCCCTAGGAAATGCTGCGGTGCAGCGAAAGCTGGTCGAAGGATGGACATTTCTAAACTGGCATGCACCCGTGGCAATCGTCGCGGGCTTCACCACCCCGTCAGGAGACCCCATGATCGCATCCCGCCGCACCCTGCTGGCCGCCGCCTTGACCACTGCCCTGGGCGCCGCCGCCCCGATCGCGGAAGCCGCGGACGCGCCCATCACCATCATGGTGGGCGGCATCAACAAGATCATCTACCTGCCCGCCAAGCTCACGGAGGCGCTGGGCTACTTCAAGGAAGAGGGTCTGAACGTCGAACTGCAATCGCAGCCCGCCGGCGTGGACGCCGAGAACCAGCTGATCGCAGGTGCCGTGCAGGGCGTGGTGGGCTTCTACGACCACACCATCGACCTGCAAAGCAAGGGCAAGGAGATCGAGGCCATCGCCGTGTTCTGCAAGGTGCCAGGCGAGGTGGAACTGGTCTCCACCAAGGCCTCGGCCACCTTCAAGTCCATGGCCAACGCCAAGGGCATGACGCTGGGCGTCACCGGCCTGGGCTCGTCCACCGAGTTCCTGACCCGCTACCTCGCCGACCGCGCCGGCGTGGCGTCGAAAGACTACTCGCTGCTGCCCGTGGGCGCCGGCAACACCTTCGTCGCGGCCATGAAGCAGGACCGCATCCAGGGCGGCATGACCACCGAGCCGACCGTGTCGCAGATGCTCAAGACCGGCGACGCCAAGGTGATGGTCGATCTGCGCACCGAAGCCGGCACGCAGGCGGCCATCGGCGGCCTGTACCCGGCGGCCAGCCTCTACGTGCAGAACGAATGGGCCGACGCCCACAAGGAGCAGGCCGCCAAACTGGCCCACGCGTTCGCGCGCACCATGGCCTACATCAGCACCCACAGCGCCGAGCAGATCACCGAACTCGTGCCGCGCGACTACTACGGCAGCGACAAGGCGCTGTATATCGAGGCGCTCAAGGCCTCGCTGCCGATGTTCACCACCGACGGCAAGATGCCCGCCGGCGGCCCCGAGACCGTGCTCAAGGTGCTGGCCACCTACAAGCCGCAGGTCAAGAGCAAGAACATCGACCTGTCCAAGACCTACACCAACGCCTTCCTCGCGAGCAAGCAGCCATGAAGCACGATTTGCCCGCCGGCGCCGGTGCGGCGGCCGATGCCACGGCCACACCGGCCATCGAGTTCAACGACGTCTCGCTGCGCTTCATCTCGCAGGACGGCAACGCCACCGTGGCCTTGCGCCACTTCAGCATGTCCGTGGCCCGCGGCGAGTTCGTCGCCATCGTCGGCCCGACGGGTTGCGGCAAGTCGACCACGTTGAACATGATCACGGGTTTGCTTCGCCCCACGGTGGGCACCGTCAAGGTGATGGGCCAGCCGGTGGTCGGCATCGACCCGCGCATCGGCTTCGTGTTCCAGGCCGACGCCGTGTTTCCGTGGCGCAGCGTGCGCAATAACGTGGCCGCCGGCCCGCTGTTCCGCGGCAAACCCAAACAGGAAGCGCTGGCCCTGGCCGACGAATGGATCAAGCGCGTGGGCCTGGCCAAGTTCGGCGACCACTATCCCCACCAACTGTCGGGGGGCATGCGCAAACGGGTGGCCCTGGCGCAGACCTTCATCAACCAGCCCGAAATCCTGTTGATGGATGAACCGTTCTCGGCACTCGACATGCAGACCCGCACTGTCATGCAGGACGAATTGCTGCAGCTGTGGGGCGACACCGGTGGCTCGGTGGTGTTCATCACCCACGACCTGGAAGAAGCCATCGCCCTGGCCGACCGGGTGTTCGTGCTCTCGGCCCGGCCAGGCACGCTGAAGCGGGTGTACGAGATCGACATGCCGCGCCCGCGTGTGATGTCCGAGGTGCGTTACGAGCCGCGGTTCGTCGAGTTGTCCAAACACATCTGGGACGACCTGAAGAATTAGTGCACTCGCACATCCCAGGTTGGCGCATCGGTTGCGACCGTCGTTTTTTTGAAAGATCCTTATGAATCCCGTCACCCTCCATCCTACCGGCGCTCTGCCGGAATCGCTGAGCGACGCCGCTTTGGCGCGGGAGTCGGAAACCGCGCAGGCCGCCATCCGGCGTCGGCGCAGCCTGATCATCGGCCTGCGTCTATTGGTCTTGGTGGTCGGCCTCGGCGGCTGGGAGCTGGCCGCCCGCACCAAGCTGATCGATCCGTTCTTCTATTCCATGCCGTCCATGATCTGGGCGCAGATCGTCGAGTGGTCCACGGAAGGCACCTCGCAGGGGCCGCTCTGGCAACAGGTCCTGGTGACGCTCGAGGAAACCGTGATGGGCTTCCTGATCGGCTCCATCGCAGGCGTGATCTGCGGCATCCTGCT
>JAQGMQ010000020.1 GCA_028292305.1 Rhodoferax sp. | reverse complement strand
GGGTTATGCCAACTTCGCGGCGCGTGGTGATGCGGGCAAGGCGATCGCGGCCATGCGTTATGTCGATAACCACGGCCAGCCGACCGAGGCTTATCCGTTCAACCCGAACGGCAGCGCGGGCGGGCTGACCGCGGTGACCACGGCCGATGGGCGCTTCACGGCCATGATGCCGCACGCGGAACGGGTGTTCAGGAACGTGCAGATGAGCTGGACGTCAGGCGACATCAACGCACACAGCCCCTGGATGCAGATCTGGCACAACGCCCGCCTCTGGCTCGAGAACGCCTGACAGATCTGCTGCGCGGCCCGATCTCGCACCTGCGTTCCTCGACGTACAGGCGTACGTCTCCGGTACTCGATGCGACCTCGGGCCGCTCGCTGACGATCTCTCAGGCGTTCTCGGCGCTGCTGGTGATCACGCGCGGCAGGCATTCAGCTTCCGAAGGGCTCTGGCGCGCGATGGTGGGCTCGGGCATGGTGCCGAGCGAAGGCGGGTATCCACGTTCCTCGACGTACAGGCGTACGTCTCCGGTACCCGATGCGACCTCGGGCCGCTCGCTGACGATCTCGGCGCGGCTGGTGATCACGAGAGGGGATACACGGGGCCGAAAGGCTCTGGCGCTCTACAGTGGGGTGGGGCATGATGGCGGGACAAGGCGGGTGATGCGCTGGCGGCGGTCACGGCCGGATTCATAACAAGAAACCAGGAAGGGAGCGGCTGACGGCCGGCTCCGCTATGCGCATGGCCAAGACCACTGAAGCTCTGAAAGTTCCCGCCGGCCGTGCTGGCCTGACCCGCGATGTGGCGGCTGAGCGCACGCGGCGCGACATTCTGCAGGCGGCCACGCAGGAGTTTGCGGCGCGCGGTTTCGGCGGGGCGCGGCTCGACGCGATCGCCGACCAGATGCAGACCACCAAGGCCATGGTCTATTACTATTTCGGCAGCAAGGAAGGCCTGTACCGGGCCGTGGTCGAAGACGTTTTTGCAGCCATCCACCGCGCCGAGTTCGAACACTGCGGCGACCAGGGGCGCGACGCCGAAGACGAGTTGCGCGCGCTGGTCACGCACACCTTCGCCTTCCACGAGGCGCACCCGGGCTACAGCCGCATCGTGAGCATGGAAAACCTCAACGACGCCCGCGCCGTGGTGCAGTTGCCCCAGGTCAAGGGCAGCCCGGTGGTGCAGGCGCTGGCGAGCATCCTCGCGCGCGGCGTGGCCGGCGGGCAGTTTCGTGGCGGCATCGATGCGGTGGACCTGCACTATTTCATCAGCGCGCTGTGTGTGTTCCGGGTCAGCAACCGGCTGACCTTCAAGGAAATCTTCGACCGCGATTTCGCCGACCCGGCGGTGCGCGCCAGGCAACTGGCGATGGTGCTCGAAGGCACGCTCGGGCTGCTGCGCGCCACGGCCTGACAGCGCGGCACGGCCGTGTTTTGCAGTGCCGGCGTGGTCCTGGCGAGCGCGCGCGGTGCGCCCCCAACTGTGTCGATGCCCTGGCAGGCGCGCCGACTTCAGCGCGGGTTGACGCCGGCGCCGTCGAGCTGCTGCAGTTCGTCGAGCGTGTTGGCGTTGGCGAAGGCGCGTTCGTCGTCCTCGGGGCCGGCGAAAGGCACCAGCACCGTGTTGTGCTGCGCCGTCCAGCTGTGCACGCGCCGGCCGCCTTCGTGCACGAAGCGCGTCAGGCTGTCCAGCAGGTCGCGGCGCAGCAGGCAGAACACCGGCTGCGGCCGCAGCAGGCGCAGCGGGCCGGCTTCTTCGGGCGCGGCAGCCATGGCGATGTCGGCCTGGTCGCGTTCCAGCGCCGCCGCCAGCCGCGCCACCAGGTCGAGTGGAAACAGCGGCGTATCGCAAGGCACGGTGGCCAGGTAGGGCGTGCGGCAGTGGCGCAGGCCGGACGCGAAACCCGCCAGCGGCCCGACGTAGCCCGCGACGTCGTCCGCATGCACCGGCACGCCGAACGCGGCATAAGCCGGCAGGTTGCGGTTGGCGTTGAAGAACACTGCGTTCACCTGCGGCGCGAGCCGCTGCAGGCTGTGCTGCGCCAGTGTGGTCCCGTTGAAAGCCTGCAGCCCCTTGTCGACCCCGCCCATGCGCGAACCGCGGCCGCCGGCCAGGACCAGGCCGGTGATGTGGCTGCGGTCAATCATGGAGAGGCATGGGGTGGGGTGTGTAGCGAACGACAAAGACAGGCTAGCCGCCGATGTAGCTCATCTCCACGCGACGCGCGCCGGTGCCCGAATCGGCCGGCATCGAAGCCCGTAATTCCGAATAACGGTCGTCACGGCCTTGCCAGATGTGGGCGATGGCCGAGGCCAGTTGCGCGTCGGTGGCGCCGCTGCGCAGCAGGGAGCGCAGGTCGTGCCCCTGGCTGGCGAACAGGCACAGATACAGCTGGCCTTCGGTCGACAGGCGGGCGCGGTTGCAGTCGTGGCAGAACGCCTGCGTCACGCTGCTGATCACGCCGATTTCGCCGGCGGCGGTGTCGTGGGTGCCGTCGGGCCGCGCATAACCCCAGCGCGCGGCGGTTTCGCCCAGCGACGACGGGCTCAGCGGCAGCAGCGGCAGCTCGGCGTTGACCCGCGCCACCACTTCGCTGGAAGGCATCACCTCGTCCATGCGCCAGCCGTTGGTGGCCCCCACGTCCATGTATTCGATGAAGCGCAGCACCACGCCCGTGCCCCTGAAATGCCGCGCCATCGGCAGGATCTGCTGGTCGTTGGTGCCGCGCTTGACCACCATGTTGACCTTGACCGGACCGAAGCCCGCGCGCTGCGCCGCCTCGATGCCGGTGAGCACGTCGCGCACCGGGAAGTCGACGTCGTTCATGCTGCGAAACACCGCGTCGTCCAAGCCGTCCAGGCTCACCGTGACACGCTGCAGGCCGGCGTCGCGCAGGGCCTGCGCCTTGCGCGCCAGCAGCGAGCCGTTGGTGGTCAGCGTCAGGTCCAGCGGCTGGCCGTCGACGCTCTGCAGCGCGGCCAACTGCGCCACCAGTTGCTCCAGGTTCTTGCGCAGCAGCGGCTCGCCACCCGTCAGCCGGATCTTGCGCACGCCGTGTCGGGCGAACACGCCGGCCAGCCGCGTGATCTCCTCGAAGCTCAGCAGTGCGGCATGCGGCAGGTAAGGGTAGTCCTTGTTGAAGACCTCCTTCGGCATGCAGTAGCTGCAGCGGAAGTTGCAGCGGTCGGTGACGCTGATGCGCAGGTCGTGCAGTGGCCGGCCGAGCTGGTCGCCGAGCAGACCGGTGGCTGGCAACAACGGCAAAAGCGGCGAGAGCGTCAAAGCCGTCGACGGCGACCGCGCGGCGCGGCGCTCGTCGATGAGGGGGATCGTGGTGCGGGAAGTCATGGCCGTGCTGGATCAGTTGCCGGTGATCACCAAAGCGACTCGGTGGGTGATGGCCGCCGCAGCCAGGATCACAGGTGCGAGCTCACTGCGTTGCATGCGACTTCCATGATTTCAGAAAAGCGAAGCGCGCGGCGTTGCTGAGGAAGTTGGTGAACGTTGAACATTGGCGCAGGGCGGCCGCCCGTTGCGGGTCTTTCACCGCCACCGCCAGGCAAGCCTCGGCGCCCTGGGCGAGCCGACCTGCCCACTCACGCAGGTAGAGCTGCGCGCGCGCGAGCAATGCCGGATCGCGCGCCACTCTCTGGGCAATCAGCCGGTGCAGCGCGAGGCTGCGGGCATCGATGTCCTGATGGAATTGCATGGCGAGCGGGTGGGGCCTGGTGTTCTGGCAGCCTCGAACGGCTGCGGTGGGGTAGAAAAGCCGCGCCGCCAGAGGGGCCGCGGCACGCCGGTAGTGTACCGAAGCCTCTGTTTTCGGCGGTGGGGCCGGCCTTGTCCCGCGGTGCCGACGCGGTTATCGCGTGGTCGAAGCGCTGCTGGTGGCGCGCCCGCCGAACGCCCTCAGTCCAGGCGTACCGCCAGGGTCTTGCGGGTGGTGTAGGTGCCCAGCGCTTCGGCGGGGCCGCGTGGCCCGGGATGGTCTTCATGGTGGTTGAGCAGCATGTGCCCGCTGCGCAGGCTCCTGGCCAGCCGTTGCGGGCGCAGCGCATCGCGCGTCCACAGGCTGGTCACCACGTTTGCCAGGGTGGCGTTCGCCAGTGTGATGGCCTCGGCGTCGCCCTGGAACGCCATGGCCGCCAGCACCGGGCCGGGCACGTCTTCCAGGGCAATGGCCTGGGCCAGCGGCACGTCGCGCAGCAGGGTGGGGGCCTGGTAGAAGCCGGTCTCGGGCGCGTCGTCGACCACCACGCCCTGGGCCAGCACCGGGATGCCGGCCACCTGGGCGTCCGACAGGAAGTCCCAGACCCGCTGCTGCTGCGCATGGCTGATGAGCGGGCCCATGTCGAGGTCGATCGCGGCGGGGCCGACGCGCAGGTCGTCGAAGGCATTGGCCAGCCGCTCCAGCAAAGGCTCATAGACCGCCTCCTCGATCAGCAGGCGCGCGCCCGCGGCACGGCTCTGGGCGGCGCTGTGCAGCACCGCGGCCAGAATGGCCGGCACGGCGGCGTCCAGGTCGGCGTCGGCGCAGACGATGTGCAGCCGCTTGTCGCCCAGGTCGAGCCGCACCGGGCAGTGCCGCTCGGCCGCGGCCTGCCGCACCAGGGTGCCCAAAGCCGGCGCCCCGGTGAAGCTGATGTGGTCGACGCCACGGTGCCGCGCCAGCGCATCGCCGGCCTCGTGGTCGTAGCCGGTGACGATGTTCAGCGCGCCCGGCGGCAACCCCGCTTCGCCCGCGAGTTCGGCCACGCGCAGCAACGCCAGGCTGGCCTCTTCCGAGGGCTTGACGACGCAGACGTTGCCGGCGGCAAGGGCGGCGCCGACGCCCCGGCCGAAGCATTGCAGCGGCGCGTACCAGGGAATCAGGTGGGCGGTGACGCCATGCGGGTCGTGCCAGGTTTCGGTGCGGTAACCGGCGCGGGCCGGCACCGGGTCGGTCGCAATGGCTCCGCAGGCCTCGGCATGGGCGGCGAGGCAGGCGACGAGCGCGTGCACGTCGGCCAGCGCCTGGCGCGTGGGTTTTCCGCAGTCGTTCTGCAGGGTGGCGGCGAGTTCGCCGGCATGTTCGCCCAGCAGGGCCGACCAGCGCGCCAGCAGTCGGCCGCGTTCGGTGGCGGCCAGATTGCGCCACACGCCGTCGAAGCCGTCGCGCGCGGCGGCCACGGCGTCGTCGATGTCATGGGCATTGCTGCGCGGGATGTCCTCGAACGGCTGCCCGTCGGACGGATCGACCACCGCCAGGCTGCGGCCGGAGGACGACGGCACGCGGGCGTTGGCGATGTAGTTCAGCTGCATCCGCTCAATTCTGCGCGAAACCGCCCGCGGCTGCCGGGACACGCCTAAAACTCGGGAGGCGTCTCTAAACTGCGGTCGGCAAAAAGCCTGCTGGCGCCCGCTGCCGCGTTGTCAACCGGCGGTGAACATCTCGGCCACATCCACCGGCCGGCCTTCGCGCGCCGCGCGGTCCACAGCCAGCACCACGGCCAGGGTTTTCATCGCCTCGCGGCCCGAGACCACGGGCGCAGCCTCGCGCCGCGCCACCTGGATGAAGTTGTCGAGCTGGTTC
>JAQGMQ010000014.1 GCA_028292305.1 Rhodoferax sp. | reverse complement strand
TGCGCCCGCCGAACGCCGCGCCCACGGCCTGGTGGCCCAGGCACACGCCGAGGATCGGAAGCCGGCCCGCGAAGTGCTGAATGGCCGCCACCGAAATGCCGGCTTCCGCCGGCGAGCACGGGCCGGGCGAGATCACCAGCCGGTCAGGTGCGCGGGCGGTGATGCCTTCCAGCGTGATCTCGTCGTTGCGGAAAACCTCCACCTCGGCGCCCAGTTCACCGAAGTACTGGACGATGTTGTAGTTGAAGATGTCGTAGTTGTCGATCATCAAGAGTTTCATGCGGTGCTCCTTGGGCGATGGCCCGTCATTCTGTTGCCAACGGATGTCACACACGGCGCCGACGGTCGACGTGGGGCGCGATGGTGGCAGTCGTATTTACGTTGCGTTTTCAATGCCTGCTTCCCTGAGCTTGTCGGCGAGGAAGCGCTCCATCTCTTCACGCTTGGGCAGTTCCAGCTGGTATTTGGACACAAACAGCTGGTTGTCCATGCCTGCCAGCGCGTATTCCACCAGGGGCTGGTTTTTTTGCGTGCACAGCAGAATGCCGATGGATGGGTTGTCCCCGGCCGTCACCATGTTCTTTTTGTACCAACTGACATAGGTGTTGAGTTGGCCAACATTTTCATGGCTGAAATTGCCCGTTTTCAGTTCGATGAGCACGTGGCATTTCAGGATGCGATGGTAGAAAACCAGATCCACGAAGAAGTGCTCGCTGCCGATCAACAGCCGCTTCTGGCGCGCCTCGAAGCAGAACCCATGGCCTAACTCGAGCAGGAAATCTTGCAGATTGTCCAGAATGGCATCTTCAAGATTCGACTCCTGCATCACCTCCTGCGGCTTGATCCCCAGAAATTCGAAAACATAGGGGTCGCGCACGTTCAGCGTGGCTGTCCCATGGGCAGCCTGTTTTTGCACCTGATTCGAAAGCTGCTCTTTGTCGAGAGAGAGACCACTGCGCTCGTAATAGAGGCTGGCAATTTGCCGCTTGAGTTCACGTACAGACCAGTTGCCGCGCAGGCATTCCACTTCGAAAAAATGCCGCTTCAAATCATCGGCCACGTCCACCAACAGCGCCAGGTGGCTGTACGAAAACTGCGCGACCAGGGTGTCGGCTGCTGATTGTGGGGGCACTGTCGCCACTTTTCGAGGCGGCACTTTGGCCGGAAATGCCACCGGCAACAGCTCTTGCAATTGTGGGGACAGCGTACCCACTATTTGCGGGTAGGTGCGAAAGAGGCTCAAGTAGCGGTAGAGCTGCCGTTTGTCACAGTTGCTCAGCCGGGCGGCGGTCAATTCCCGCGAAAGATTGGCAAACAGCTGGTCGCCGTAATCTGCGCGGTTCGCACCTTGCAGCTCGAAGGTGTCGATGTAGTAGCCGATCATCCAGTTGCGCAACGTCAGGCTCAGGTTGACGGCGCGCGAAGCTTGCGCACCCAGCTCCTCATGCACATGGACGATCGACCGCACCAGCTCGTTGAAGTCGAGCAGGGCCGGCGAATTCATTCCAGCCCTTCCTCGACCAGCTCGCTCGCCCGCAGCAACGCCCGTGCCTTGGCCTCCGTCTCTCTCCACTCAAGCTCGGGCACCGAGTCGGCCACCACGCCGGCCGCGGCCTGTACGTAGAGCGTCTGGTCCTTGATGATCCCGGCGCGGATCGTGATGGCCACGTCCATGTCGCCGGCATAACTCAGGTAGCCGCAGGCGCCGCCGTACAGGCCGCGTTTGGTGGGCTCGAGCTGGTCGATCAGTTCCATGGCGTGCACCTTGGGCGCGCCGGTCAGCGTGCCGGCGGGGAAGGTGGCCTTCAACACGTCGATGCTGGTCATGCCGTCGTTGAGCAGGCCTTCGACGTTGCTCACGATGTGCATCACGTGGCTGTAGCGTTCCACCGCGAAGGCTTCGGTGACCTTCACCGTGCCGGTCTTGGCGATGCGGCCGATGTCGTTGCGCGCCAGGTCGATCAGCATCACGTGTTCGGCGCGTTCCTTGGGGTCGTTGACGAGTTCCTTTTCCACCTCGAGGTCGCGCGCCGGGTCGGCCGCGCGCGGGCGGGTGCCGGCCAGGGGGCGGATGGTGACCTTCGGGCCTTCGCTGGTCGATTCCTGGCGCACCAGGATTTCAGGCGAAGCGGCCACGATGTGGAAGTCGCCCATGTGGTAATAAAACATGTAGGGCGAGGGGTTCAGTGCCCGGAGTGCGCGGTACAGCGACAGCGGTGACTCGGTGTAGCGCTTCTTGATGCGCTGGCCCACCTGCACCTGCATGAAGTCGCCGGCGGCGATGAGTTCCTTGGCGCGCTCCACCGCGGCGATGTAGTCGGCCTTGGCGAATTCACGTTCGGTGGGGTGGCTCTGCGTGGGCTTGACGATGGGTGCGCTCACCGAATACTTGAGCTGCTCCTTCAGTTCGCGCAGCCGCTTCTTGGCGTTGGCATAGGCCTCGGCCTGGGTCGGATCGGCGTAGACGATGAGATACAGCTTGCCCGACAGGTTGTCGATCACGGCCAGCTCTTCGCACTGCAGCATCATGATGTCGGGGCAGCCCAGGGTGTCGGGCGGGCAGGTGTTCTCGAGCTTCTTCTCGATGTAGCGCACCGCGTCGTAGCCGAAGTAGCCGGCCAGGCCGCCGCAGAAACGCGGCAGGCCGGGGCGCAGTGCCACCTTGAAGCGCTTCTGGTAGTCGGCGATGAAGTCGAGCGGATTGCCTTCGGCGGTTTCGATGACGATGCCGTCGCGCACCACCTCGGTCCGCGCCGCTGCGCCGAAGCCGCTGGCGCGCACCACGGTGCGGGCGGGCAGGCCGATGAAGCTGTAGCGGCCGAAACGTTCGCCGCCCACCACGGATTCGAGCAGGAAGCTGTATTTGCCGCCCCCCTTGGTGTGGGCCAGCTTCAGGTAAAGCGAGAGCGGGGTTTCAAGGTCCGCGAAGGCCTCGGCCATCAGCGGAATGCGGTTGTACCCATCCTGGGCCAGGCTTTTGAATTCGAGTTCGGTGATCACGGGGCGCCTTTAAAGGGGGCCCGGCTGTGTCGGTGCGACTGGGGTGGGAGCCGGGCGAACAGCACGAGGTGCTGCGTTCATTCAAACCAAAGCCTCGCCCGTTTCAGAGGGGGAGGCACGGGCGCACGGGCAATGCCGTGCAGATCAGGTGCGCGCGAATGTTGGCTTGCGCCACAGCCAGGCTCCCCGGCCTGTGCCTGCAATGATCGTGCGTTGAATGAACATGGATCGGGAGTGTAGCAAACGATGCGGCAGGTCGGGCAGCAAGGGCGCGACCGACGGAGGCCAGGTTGTTTCTAACTAAAAATTTAAGAGTCGGCGGATTTTGGTCGATTGAACAGGCATGGACGCCGGCTGCAGGGTTATCTCGTGCCAAGGCGCCGAAACATTCGGTTACCATGACCCGCGTATTCCAGCCATCCCCGATCCCCACCCGTCCCCTGGACGACGCCACCACAAAGGTAACCCAAGCAATGAGCGCGATTAGAAACATCCGCATCGGCAAGCGCCTGACCCTCGCGTTCGGTGTGATTCTGCTGATCCTCGCGGCCTGCGCCGCCGCCGGTGTGTGGCGCCTGCAGGGGCTGGCTGCCACCACGCGCAC
>JAQGMQ010000940.1 GCA_028292305.1 Rhodoferax sp. | reverse complement strand
CGGCGCTGCCGGCCGCGATCAAGCGCAAGGTGCAGCCGATCTACACCTTGCTCGAGAACAAGTACTACCTCGACTGGTTCAATGAAAACGTGCTGGCCCGCGGCGCTCGCGCGCTCGGTACCACGCTGTGGCAGGTAGGCGACCGCACCATCATCGACGGCGGTGTCGTCAACGGTTCATGGAAGATCGTGGGCTGGGTTTCCAGCATGGTGCGCTGGTTGCAGACCGGCTTCATCTACCACTATGCGTTGGCCATGATCATGGGTGTTTTTGTGCTGATGACGTATTTCGTCTGGCTCAACAAGTAGGGGAATAAGAAAAATGGGATTGTTGAGCCTTGCGATCTGGACGCCGATTTTCTTCGGTGCCGTACTGCTGACCCTGGGGCGTGACGACCAGGCCAAGGCCGTGCGTTGGGTCGCCCTGATCGGGTCCTTCGTCAGCCTGCTGGTGACGCTGCCTTTGTACAGCCGCTTCCAGCTGGACACGTCGGACATGCAGTTCGTCGAACACGCGAGCTGGATCGCGCGTTTCAATGTCAACTACCACCTGGGGGTGGACGGCATCTCGCTGTGGTTCGTCATCCTGACGGCCTTCATCAACTTCATCGTGGTGATTGCCGGCTGGGAAGTGATCACGCAGCGTGTCAACCAGTACATGGGCGCGTTCATGATCCTGAGCGGGCTCATGATCGGCGTCTTCTGCGCACTGGACGGCATCCTGTTCTACACCTTCTTCGAAGCCACGCTGATACCGATGTACCTCATCATCGGCATCTGGGGCGGGCCGAACAAGATCTACGCGGCGTTCAAGTTCTTCCTGTACACCCTGCTCGGCTCGCTGCTGATGCTGGTTGCGCTGATCTTCCTGTACACCAAATCGGGTGGCAGTTTCGACATCGCCACCTGGCACAAACTGCCGCTGAGCCAGACGGCACAGACGCTGGTGTTCTTCTCGTTCTTTGCCGCGTTCGCCGTCAAGGTGCCGATGTGGCCGGTCCATACCTGGCTGCCGGACGTGCACGTCGAGGCGCCCACGGGCGGCTCCGCGGTGCTGGCGGCGATCATGCTGAAGCTTGGTGCCTACGGCTTCCTGCGCTTCTCGATGCCGATCGCCCCCGACGCCTCGCGTGAATGGGCCTGGCTGCTGATCGCGCTGTCGCTGATCGCCGTGATCTACGTCGGCCTGGTGGCGCTGGTGCAGCAGGACATGAAGAAGCTGGTGGCCTATTCGTCCGTGGCCCACATGGGTTTCGTGACGCTCGGCTTCTTCATCTTCAACCAGCTCGGTGTGTCGGGTGCAATCGTGCAGATGATCTCGCACGGCTTCGTGTCGGGCGCCATGTTCCTGTCGATCGGGGTGTTGTACGACCGGGTGCACTCGCGCGAGATATCGAGCTATGGCGGTGTGGTCAACACCATGCCGAAGTTCGCCGCGTTCTCACTGCTGTTCGCCATGGCCAATTGCGGCCTGCCGGGCACGGCCGGTTTCGTGGGCGAGTGGATGGTGATCCTGGGTGCCGTGAAGTACAACTTCTGGATCGGCCTCGGGTCGGCCACCGCGCTGATCTTCGGTGCCGCCTACACCCTGTGGATGTTCAAGCGCGTGTACCTCGGCCCGGTGGCCAACCACCACGTCAAGGAACTCAAGGACATCAATGCCCGCGAGTTCGTGATGCTCGGCCTGCTGGCCGTTGCGGTGCTGGCCATGGGCCTGTATCCAAAGCCTTTCACCGACGTGATGGAAGTGTCGGTAGCCGACCTGCTGAAGCACGTGGCGATTTCCAAACTGAACTGACCCTGCTGAATTGAGAGACAGAAGATGATTGACAAAATCAGTTGGATCACCATTTACCCGGAGCTCGTGCTGCTGGTCATGGGCTGCGTGATCGCGCTGGTCGACCTGGGCGTGAAGAGCCCGCGCCGCACCGCCACCTATGTTCTCACGCTGCTGACGCTGGCCGTCGTGGCCGCGCTGCAGGCCTCGTACGCCGTCGGCCAGACCACGCTGTATGGCTTCGGCAACATGATCGTCAGCGACCCGATGGGCAACTGGCTCAAGTGTTTCTCGACCATCGCCGTGATGGTCACGCTGGTGTATGGGCGGCCCTATTCGGCCGACCGCGGCATGCTGCGCGGCGGCGAGATCTTCACCTTGAGCATTTTCTCGCTGCTCGGCATGTTCACCATGATCTCGGGCAACAACTTCCTGGTGATCTACATGGGCCTGGAGTTGCTCACGCTGTCCAGCTACGCGCTGGTGGCTCTGCGCCGTGACCACGCCACGTCGAGCGAGGCCGCCATGAAGTACTTCGTGCTGGGTGCGCTGGCTTCGGGCTTCCTGCTGTACGGCATCTCGATGATGTACGGCGCCACGGGCTCGCTCGACCTCACCGAAGTCTCGAAGGCCATCGTCGCCGGCCATGTGAACCACCAGGTGCTGGTGTTCGGCCTGGTGTTCGTGGTGGCGGGCCTGGCGTTCAAGCTCGGCGTGGTGCCGTTCCACATGTGGATTCCCGACGTGTACCAGGGTGCGCCGACATCCATCACGCTGATGATCGCGGGTGCGCCCGAACTCGCGGCTTTCGCGCTGGCCATCCGCCTGCTCGTCGAAGGCATGTTGCCGCTGGCCTTCGACTGGCAGCAGATGCTGGTGGTGCTGGCGATCGGCTCGCTGCTGATCGGCAACCTGGCCGCGGTGGCGCAGTCCAACCTGAAGCGCATGCTGGCGTATTCGACGATCTCGCAGATGGGCTTCGTGCTGCTCGGCCTGTTGTCGGGCGTGGTGAATGGCGACATCGCCGGCACCCAGAACGCCTACAGCTCGGCCATGTTCTACATCGTCACCTATGTGCTCACCACGTTGGCCGCGTTCGGCGTAATCCTGCTGCTGGCACGCGAAGGCTTCGAGAGCGAAGAGATCACCGACCTCGCCGGCCTGAACGAGCGCAGCCCGCTGTACGCCGCCGTGATGGCCATCTGCCTGTTCTCCATGGCAGGCATTCCACCGATGGTCGGCTTCTACGGCAAGCTGTCGGTGCTGCAGGCGCTGGTGTCCTCGGGCCAGGCGTTCTCGATTGGCCTGGCCGTGTTCGCCGTGATGATGTCGCTGATCGG
>JAQGMQ010000899.1 GCA_028292305.1 Rhodoferax sp. | reverse complement strand
ATCACCGAGACGGTGTTCCAGTGGCCCGGCATGGGCCTGCTGTTCATCCAGGCTGTGACCTTCGCCGACATCCCGGTCATGGCTGCCTACCTGTGCCTCATCGCGCTGATCTTCGTCGTGATCAACCTGGTGGTTGATCTGTTGTATTTCGCTGTCGACCCCAGGCTGCGCCTGGGCAATGGAAACCATTGATGTCCACCTCCACACTCAAGGCCAATGGCCGCGCGTTTGCGCACATCTCGCAATTCTTGCCCGAACTCACCGCGCTGCGGCGTGACCTGCATGCCCATCCCGAGCTGGGTTTCGAAGAGGTCTACACCGCGGGCCGCGTGGCCCAGGCCATGAAGCTCTGCGGCGTGGACGAGGTCCATACCGGCATCGGCAAGACCGGTGTGGTCGCGGTCATCAGGGGCCGCACCGACACCCAGGGCAAGATGATCGGCCTGCGTGCCGACATGGACGCGCTGCCCATGACCGAGAGCAACGACTTCGCCTGGAAGTCCGCCAAGAACGGCCTGATGCACGGCTGCGGCCATGACGGCCATACCGCCATGCTGGTGGGCGCCGCGCGTTACCTGGCGGAGACGCGCAACTTCGACGGCACGGCCGTGTTGATCTTCCAGCCCGGCGAGGAAGGTTATGCCGGCGCCAAGGCCATGATCCAGGACGGCCTGTTCGAGCGCTTCCCGGCGCAGGCGGTGTTTGCCATGCACAACTGGCCCGGCATGCGCCCTGGCACCGTAGGCATCAACCCCGGTGCGATGATGGCCTCGGCCGACCGCATCACCATCGAGGTCACCGGTCGCGGCGGCCACGGTGCACATGCCTACCAGACCGTCGACCCGGTGCTGGTCTCGGCCCACATCATCACGGCGGTGCAAAGCATCGTCTCGCGCAACGTGCGGCCCATCGACAGCGCGGTGATCAGCATCTGCGCCATGCACGCCGGCGACCTTGGCGCCATGAGCGTCGTACCCGGCAAGGCGACCCTGGTCGGCACCGTCCGCACCTTCAACCCGGCCGTGCAGGAGATGGTGGAGCGCCGGCTGAACGAGATGTGCAGCGCCGTGGCTTTGGGCTTCGGTGCCACGGCCACGGTGCACTACGAACGCATCTACCCGGCCACGCTCAACACCTCGGCCGAGGCGCTGTTTGCGGGCGACGTGGCCGAGTCCATCGTCGGGCCCGACCACGTGGTGCGCGACATGGAGCCGAGCATGGGCGCCGAAGATTTCTCGTTCATGCTGCAGGTCAAGCCCGGCGCGTATTTCCGCATCGGGCAGGGCGCCGACAACGGCATGGGCAGCTGCAACCTGCACAACACGCGCTACGACTTCAACGACGACATCCTGCCGCTGGGCTCGGCACTGCATGCGTCGTTGGCCGAACAATTCATGCCCCTCGCAGCCGCACCGGCCTGAGTCCTTTTTTCACCCAGCAACCTCGAAGGAATTTCCGATGACGATGAAATTGAAGTCCGCCGTGTTGGCCTTTTCCGTGGCTTGCGCACTCGGTGCGCTGGGCACGAACGCGTTCGCGCAAACCATCCGCGTGGCCAACCAGGGTGACGCCTTGTCGATGGACCCGCACTCGCTCAGCGAGTCGCTGCAGTTCAGCCTGACGGGCAACGTCTACGAGCCGCTGGTCGGCCGCAACAAGGACCTGAGCCTGGCGCCGGCGTTGGCCACCAGCTGGAAGCAGACCTCGCCCACAGTGTGGCGTTTCGAGCTGCGCAAGGGCGTGCAGTTCCATGACGGCACGCCCTTCACCGCCGACGACGTGTTGTTCTCGTTCGCCCGCGCGGCCGGCGAAGGCTCCGACATGAAGACCTACGTGAACGACTTCAAGGAAGTCCGCAAGATCGACGACTTCACCGTCGAGATCGAAACCCTGCAACCGTTTCCGATCCTGCCCGACGTGATCTCGCTGGTCTACATGATGAGCAAGAAATGGTGCGAGACCAACAACGCCACCAAGCCCGTCGACCGCCGCAAGGGCATCGAGAACGCCGCCTCGTTCCGCGCCAACGGCACCGGCCCGTTCCGCGTGCGCGAGCGCCAGCCCAACGTGCGCACCAGCTTCACGCGCAACGGCAACTACTGGGGCAAGATCGAAAGCAACGCCACCGACATCATCTTCACGCCCATCGGCAACGACGCCACCCGTGTGGCCGCCCTGCTGTCCGGCGAGGTCGACGTGATGGAGCCCGTGCCCGTGCAGGACATCGCCCGCGTCAACGCTGGCGCCAACACCCGTGTGGCCACCGGCCCCGAGCTGCGCACCATCTTTTTGGGCATGGACCAGAAGCGTGACGAGCTGCTGTACTCGAGCGTGAAGGGCAAGAACCCGTTCAAGGACAAGCGCGTGCGCCAGGCCTTCTACCAGGCGATCGACATCGAAGGCATCAAGACCAACGTGATGCGCGGCGCCAGCAACCCGACCGCGCTGATGATCGGCCCGGGCATCAACGGCTTCCTGCCCGAGCAGAACAAGCGCCTGCCGTACGACGTCGAAGCCGCCAAGAAGCTGATGGCCGACGCGGGTTACGGCGCCGGTTTCGAGGTGTCGATGAACTGCCCCAACGACCGCTATGTGAACGACGCGCGCATCTGCCAGGCCGTGGCCGCCAACCTGGCCCGCATCAACGTCAAGATCAACCTGCAGGCCGAAACCAAGGGCACGTATTTCCCGAAGATCCTGCGCCGCGACACCAGCTTCTACCTGCTCGGCTGGACCCCGTCCACCTATGACGCGCACAACGCGCTGAACGCGCTCATTGCCTGTGTCGACGACAAGGGCGCGGGCCAGTTCAACCTGGGGGCGTATTGCAATCCCAAGGTCGACGAACTCGCGAAGAAGATTCAATCCGAGACCGACAAGGCCAAGCGCAACGCGATGATCAAGGAGGCCTTCGACATCCACGCCGCCGACGTCGGCCACCTGCCGCTGCACCAGCAGGCGCTGGCCTGGGGCATCAGCAAGAAGGTGTCGCTGGTGCAACTGGCCGACAACTTCATGCCCTTCAAATGGATGAGCATCAAGTAGCAATGTCTGCCCCCAGCTTTGCACTGCGCTGCGCTGCGTGTCATGCGCCACCCCCGAGGGAGGGCGCGGCCTGCCTGGAGGCGGCCCGGCGGCGGCCGCCTTGCCAGCGAGCGTCTGCACGCACACTTGTCAACGCGCCATGAAGCAACTCCTTTTCCGTTGGTTCGACAGCGACGTCGGCCACAGTTTCCGCACCTCGCCGGTGGCCATGGTGTCGGCCTTCGTCGCCTTCGCCTGCGTGTTCTGCGCGGCGTTCGCGGGCTGGGTGTCGCCACACAACCCGTTCGACCTGGGCTCGCTCGAACTCGGCGATGCGCGGCTGCCGCCATCGTGGGCGCCCACGGGTTCGACCAAATATCTGCTCGGCACCGACGACCAGGGCCGGGACATTTTGTCGGCCGTGATTTATGGCGCGCGCATCTCCATCGTGGTGGGCGCGGCGTCGGTCATCCTGTCGGCGGTGGTCGGCGTGGCGCTCGGCCTGCTGGCCGGTTTCAAGGGCGGCTGGATCGATTCGTTCCTGATGCGCCTCTGCGATGTGATGCTGTCGTTCCCACCCATCCTGGTGGCGCTCTTGATGGCCGGCGTGGGCCGCGCGCTGTTCCCCAATGCCGACACCACCGTGGCCTTCGGTGTGTTGATCTTCTCGATCTCGCTGACCAAGTGGGTCGACTACGCGCGCACCGTGCGCGGCTCGACGCTGGTCGAGCGCAACAAGGAATACGTGCAGGCCGCGCGCGTGACCGGCGTGTCGCCGCTGCGCATCATGCGCCGGCATGTGCTGCCCAACGTCACCGGCCCGGTGATGGTGCTGGCCACGATCCAGGTGGCCACGGCCATCATCACCGAGGCTACGCTGTCGTTTCTCGGCGTGGGTGTGCCGCCGACTTCGCCTTCGCTCGGCACGCTGATCCGTGTCGGCAACGACTATCTGTTTTCCGGTGAATACTGGATCACGGTGTTCCCCGGCCTGATGCTGGTGTTGATCGTGCTGAGCGTGAACCT
>JAQGMQ010000871.1 GCA_028292305.1 Rhodoferax sp. | reverse complement strand
GGGCGCTCGACGACTTCACCGGCGGCGATCTGGCTGATGAGTTCGTCGGGCAGCTCGCGGATCACGCGGCGCGGAGCAATGGTGGCCGAGGACGGGGGAGGGGACTGGAGGGCGGAGGTGTCGTTCACGGGGCTGATTCTAGGGGCCCGCCCGGGATGTCGCGGGCAGGGTCTTAGAGCTGAAACGCCACCGTCAGCAGCAAGCCTTCGGCCACGTCGCGCAGCAGGCCCGGAGGCCGCGGCTGGTAGGGCTCGCCTTGGGCCGCCAGGGCCTGCATCCATTGCGCGAACCAGTCGATGTCCACCGTGGCATAGAACACCACCGCGGACTCGTGGTTCAGCAGCAGGCTGCGCAGGTCGAGGTTGATCGAGCCGCTGAGTGCCAGGCAGTCGTCCACCACCACGGCCTTGGCATGGGCCATGAACGGCAGCAGCACGAACTGCACGCCGGCCGCGGCCAGGTCGCGCATGGCGCGGGTGCGGGCGAAGTCGGCCAGGCGGTGGTTGGAGCGGTGCGGCAGGATCAGCGTCACCTCCACACCGCGGCGCGCGGCCAGGCGCAGCGCGTCGCGCAGGCCGTCGTCGGGTATGAAGTAGGGCGTCACGGCCAGGATGCGGCGCTCGGCGCGGAAGCAGGCGTCGATCAGCAGCGCATGGGCCGTGTCTTCGACCTGGTCGGGCCCGCTCGGCAAGAATTGCGCGGCCGTGCCGTGGTGCAGTTCGTGCACGCTGGCGATGACGCGCGGCGGCTTCTGCCGCACCGAAGCCCAGTCCTGCTCGAACTGGTGCGCGGCGGCCGCCGCCACGCCGCCGTGGATGGTGAACGACAGATCGATCCAGGCCGGCTCGCCGTCGCTCTCGCCCTTGCCCAGAAAGTATTCGCCGGCCAGGTTGCGCCCGCCGGACCACAGCAGCGTGTCGTCGGCCACCACCAGCTTGCGGTGGTTGCGCAGGTTGCGCGGGCCGGCGATGCGCAGGCTGAACAGCGGGCGGAACACCGCCACCTCACCGCCGGCCTCGCGCAGCGTGTCGAAGTAGCGGCGCGGCAGCTGCAGCGCACCGAAGCCGTCCAGCAGCACCCGCACCTTGACGCCTTCACGCGCGCGCTCGGCCAACCGGGCCACGGCTTCGCTGCCCAGCGCGTCTTCGCCGATGATGAAGGTGCATACGTCGAGCCGGTGTTTGGCGCGGGCGATGGTGTCCCACAGCGCGGTGCGCGCGGCCAGGCCGTCGGCATGCAGTTGCACGTCGCACAGGCTGGGCGGCGCGAGGTTGAAGCTCTCGATGAGGTCCGACGCCCAATGCGCCGCGGCCACCGTGCGGCGCGGCCGTGGCAGTTGCGCCGGCCGCACCTTGCGCCGGCCGAACATCAGGTACATCGGCAGGATCAGGTAGGGCAGCAGCGCCAGGCCCATGACCCAGGCGATGGCCGTGGTGGGCGCCCGCGGCTCACGCCGGGCGCGGGTGGTGATCACATAGGCCAGCACCGCCAGTGCGCCGAACAGGAAATGCTGCGCCGGCGACGGTAGCCAGGCCAGCAGCGCGGGCCACATCAGTCTTGCGGCCCGAGGTGGTGCTGCAGGTAGGCGGGCACGGGCCGGTTCTGCGACGCGAGGAAGCGCGCCATCGCGCCGACCACCTCGGCCACGGCGGGCCGTGCGCCCACGCGTTCGCGCCAGGCCATGAGGCGCGGCGTGGCGGGTGTCAGCGGTGCGCCCTTGCGCTCGGCGAACACCAGCGTCATGTAGCAGGCGATGTCGGCATACGAGTAGCTGCCGGCCAGGAATTCCTGGTCGGCCAGCCGCGCTTCCAGGCGTTCGTAGAAAGCGGCGCAGGCAGCGCAGGCCGCCCTGGCCGCGTCGCTGTCCATCGCGTCCTGCAGGCCGAACAGCTTCAGCACCTGCGCGAACAGCACCTCGTCGCACAGCAGCTCCAGCTGCCGGGCACGGGCACGCGCGGCCACGCTGGCGGGCCACAGAGCCGGCTCGGGCTGGAGGTCTTCCAGGTATTCGAAGATCTGCGTGGAGTCGAAGATCTCCACCACCTCAGCGCCCCGCGCGTCGATCAGCACGGGCACCTGGCCCTTGGGGTTGATGCGGGCCACGTCGGGGTGCTGGGGCCGGTAGCGGTCGTTGCGGTCGAAAGGCACCATCACCAGCTCGAACACGAGCCGCTTCTCCAGCGCCGCGATCTGCGCCTTGGCGCCGAACAGGCTCAACGGGCCGGAGAACAGGCGCATCAGCGTGCGCCCCAGACTTCCTGTGCGGTCTCGATCACCAGGCGCAGCTTGGCGCGTTGCGCCTCCACCGCGATGTCGTTGCCATGCACGGTGCTGCTGAAGCCGCATTGCGGCGACAGGGCCAGTTGCTCGAGCGGCGCGTAACGCGCGGCTTCGTCGATGCGGCGCTTCAGGTCGTCCTTGTCTTCAAGCGCTCCGAACTTGGTGGTCACCAGGCCGAGCACGGCGGTCTTGCCCTTGGGCAGGTAACGCAGGGGCTTGAAGTCGCCGCTGCGGTCGTCGTCGTATTCGAGAAAGTAGGCGTCCAGGTTCATCTCGGACAGCAGCGCCTCGGCCACCGGCTCGTAGTTGCCCGCGGCCGCATGGGTGCTCTTGAAGTTGCCGCGGCACAGGTGCATGGCCAGCAACATGCCGGCGGGCTTCTGCGCGACCACCAGGTTGATGAACTTGGCGTAGCGGTGCGGCAGCTCGTTCGGGTCGTCGCCACGGGCGCGCGCGGCTTCGCGCATGCGTTCGTCGCAGAGGTAGGCGAGGTTGGTGTCGTCCATCTGCACGTAGGTGCAGCCGGCGGCGGCCAGGCTGCGCAGTTCGTCGCCATAGGCATTGGCCACGTCCTGGTAGAACTCGGGGTCGAGCTCGGGGTAGTGCGTGCGGCTGATGCCGGCGCGGCCGCCGCGGAAGTGCAGCATGGTGGGCGAGGGAATGGTCACCTTGGGGGTGTTGCCGGCGCTGACCTGGCTTTTCAGGTAGTCGAAATCGGCGCGCTGGATGTCCTTCACATGGCGCACCTTGTCGATCACGCGCATGGCCGGCGGGGCCAGTTCCTCGGTGCCGTCGGGCTTGCGGATGGTGACCGGGATGTCGGTCTTCACGCCGCCCAGCTGGTCCAGAAAGTCGATGTGGAAATAGGTGCGGCGGAACTCGCCGTCGGTGATGCTTTTCAGGCCGACGTCTTCCTGGAACTTGACGATTTCGGTGATGGCGCGGTCTTCCACCGTGCGCAGCTGTTCGGGCGTGATCGCGCCGCTGGCTTTCTGGGCGCGGGCTTCGAGCAGGTATTGGGGCCGCAGGAAGCTGCCGACGTGGTCGTAGCGGGCGGGTAGTGAGGTCATGTGGTCTCCGGTGCAGATGTTCGAGCGGTGGGGCGCGCAATTGCTGGCGGCCGTGCCATGCAGCGCGCAGTTTACGGGCGAAGCTGCATCCGGTCGCACCGAAGGCGCCATCAGATGCAGCTGGATCATCAATGTATACATCGAAGGCTAACTTGTCTATCGACCGCGCCTCGGTGTTTACCCTGAATTGACAACGCTTTTCCTGTGAAGTGCAATACGGGTCACGATGAACCAACTGCGATAGGCCGCATCAGCTGCCGATCGAAGTCCGTCAAAACCCCGGTCAATGTATACATTGGGTATT
>JAQGMQ010000859.1 GCA_028292305.1 Rhodoferax sp. | reverse complement strand
ATCACGTCCTCGAGCCGGAACTCGACGGCTTCGACCGTCATCTTGCCGGCCTCGATCTTCGAGAAGTCGAGGATGTCGTTGATGATGCCCAGCAGGTGTTCGGCCGAGCGGTGCACCTTCTCGACGTAGTTGCGCGGCTTGCTGTCGAGCTCGTATTCCAGGGCCAGGTGCGACATGCCGATGATGGCGTTCATCGGCGTGCGGATCTCGTGGCTCATGTTGGCCAGAAAGTCGCTCTTCGAACGCGTGGCCTCCTCGGCCTTGGCCATGGCGTCGGCCATGGTGCGCTCGGCCTCGCGCGAACGCGTGACGTCGTTCAGCCAGACCAGCAGCGCCGGCGCACCTTCGTAGGTGTGGTGCATCATGGTCATCAGGATGTCGCGCAGGCCGCCATCGGAGGCCCGCGCCTGCACCGGGATCTCACGCACCAGCGGCGCGGCCGAGATCAGCTTCAGCACCCGGTCGCGGTCTTCCGCGTGGGCGTACATCTTGCCGACGTTTTCGCCGACGCTGATGTTGCCCAGATCGCTCATGTGCGGGTTGGCGAAGCGCAGGATGCCTTTCACCACGATCGCCACGCCAATGGGTGCGGCATCCAGCATCAGGTGGAACTGCGCGCGTTCGCGCTGCATCAGCGCATGGGCCCGCTTGCGTTCGGTGATGTCCGAGAAGGCCACCACCGCGCCCTTGAATTCGCCCTGCCGGCGCAGCGGCGACGCGACGTAGGTCGCATCGAACGCGCTGCCGTCCTGCCGGCGAAATTGCTGTTCCTCGCTGGCGTAGGTTTCGCCGCGCAGGACCGCCTGCCAGTATTGCCGGTCCGGCGCGTCGGCGGCATCCGCAGCTTCGGCGGCAGCGTCGGCGGCATCGACATAGACGCCATCGACGACCGGCGCGAGCGGGGCGACGCCGTGCGCCACGGCCACCGTCAGGCCGGTGCCGTCGCTGCCCACCAACTGGGCGGGCGTGTCGAAGCCCAGCAACCGGGCCGCGGCTTCATTGGCAAACGCCACCCGCCCTTCCGCGTCCAGGCCGAAAATGCCTTCGCCGGTGGATTCGAGCAGCAGGCGCAGCTCGGCCTGTTTGTCATGCAACGCAGAAGTGGCCGCCTCGATGCGTTCCGTGACCACCGCGTTGGCGCGCAACTGGCGCCACAGCAACAGCCCGATCAGGACCGACAGCGACCAGCCCGCGGCCAGCGCCGTCCAGGCCGCGGTGCCGCGTGCCTCACCGCCGAAGGCGGGGCTGACCAGCCAGTCCACCGCCAGCGTTACGCCGGCAGTGGAAATGCGGGTCGGCACCGCGAGGGCCGCCGGATCGAGGTTGGACGCTGCCATCCATGGTATGCGGCGCCCGTCCGGCTGCTCCAGCGTCACCCGCGGCACGATGCCGGCCGCGGCGCGGTTGGCCAGCAAGGCGCCGATCATGCGGTCGATGTTGACGGTGCCGACCACCACGATCTCGGGCACCGCGGCCAGGGCCAGCGCCACCCGCACATTGCTTTCGTCCCCGTGGCGTACCGGCAGCGACATGGTCCATTCGTTGGGCCGGGCGCGGGCGGCCTGCAGCAGCCTCAACAGGCCGGGGCCAGCGTCCGGGTCGTGCAGGTCGAGCAGGTGCTGCTGCGGCATGCGGTCGGTGGAAGCCCGCAATTCCCAGGTCTGGCGGCGGAATTCAAACAGCCCGACCTCGCGCGCAAACACGTTGACGATGCGTGTCTCCATGCTGTTGAGCGCGTTGAGGAAGCTGCTTTCTTCAATGCCGGGGCTGAGTTCCACCAGGGCGGCAAGCGCCGACAACGAACCATAGGAGCCGCCGATCGCATCGCGCAGCGACTCGGTGAGGCGGGTGGATTCGGCGCGTACCCGTGCTTCCCATTGCGCCTGCTCGGCCAGCCAGAGCCGTTGACTGATCCAGCTGGAAAGCAACACCCCGCCCAGCAAGACCAGCAGGGGAACCGTGCGCCACAGTTTCGGGCTCATAACAGGACGTCCTCCCGGGTCGCTCGAGCGGAACGAACTGCATGGACGAAAGCCGCGGTCCGGGTCCCGAATCGCGGCTCATGCCTAAGCTGAATGAAAACTAAGATGCAGCTCGTGGTTAACAATGTAAATCACTGTAACCCATTCCGGCCACAACTAGAAGGGCCAAGGCCCTTCGAAGCCCTACTCAGGCGGCGCAGACTTCCAGAACCGGCGGTACGAAAATCGTGGTTGAGCGGTCCCACACCGGCTCCGGGCCGAACCGGGCCGACAGGAAATCGAGCAGCGTGCGCATGCTGGCCGGCTGGTGGCGGCGCGACACGTAGACACCGTACACGCCCAGCGGACGCGGCTTCCAGTCGGGCAGGATTTCCACCAGTTCGCCACTGCGCAGCAGGGAAGCCACCGCGTAGTCAGGCTGCACCGATAGGCCGCCGCCGGCGCGCACCGCCTGCAGCAGCACGGTGGCCTCGTTCGCGCTGAAGTTGCCCGACACCTGCACCGAAGCCTCGACGCCATGGCGCGAGAAATTCCACTGGCTCTTCTCGAAGCGAGAATACGTGAGGCAGTTGTGGCGCGACAGCTCTTCCACCGATTGCGGCATGTCACGCGTGGCCAGGTACTTGGGCGAAGCGCAGACCACGGATCTGCAGGTCGACAACTTGCGCGAGATCAGACTCGGGTCGAGCTCGTCGGTGACCACCACCGCCAGGTCGATGCGGTCCTCGACCAGATTCACCGGCTTGTCGCCCAGGCTCAGATCGACCCGGGTGCGCGGGTATTTGGTCAGATAATCGACCATGGCCGCGCTCAGGTGCGCCTGGCCGAACGAAACACTGGACGCCACGCGGATCTGCCCGTGCGGCTCGGTGTCCTTCTGGCCGACGACCTGCTCGACGTCGTTGACCATTTCCAGCAACAAGCGGCTGCGCGCCATACAGGCCTCACCGGCTTCGGTCAGCGACAGGCGCCGCGTCGAACGCAGCAGCAAGCGCGTCTTGAGCCAGCGTTCGAGCTCGGCAATATGGCGGGTCACCATCGCGCGGGA
>JAQGMQ010000850.1 GCA_028292305.1 Rhodoferax sp. | reverse complement strand
CCGCGCGGCTTCGGCTCGGTCGACGAGGGCAGGGAAGTGGTCTCGCGCCTCTCGGTGGACGAGGCCAACGACGTGACCATCTACGCCCTGAGCCTGGTCGGCACGCCGTACCGCTACGGCGGCAACACACCCGAGGCGGGTTTCGATTGCAGCGGCCTGATCGGCTACGTGTACCGCAGCCGCGCCGGCATTGCCGCACCGCGCACGGTGGCGTCGCTGGTGAACTGGGGCCAGGCCGTGGGCGCCAGCGCGGTGCGCACCGGCGACCTGGTCGTGTTTGCGCAGGGCAATGCGGCCACGCATGCGGGCATCTATGTGGGCGAGGGCCGCTTCGTGCATGCGCCTTCGACCGGCGGCGAGGTACGTCTGGACTTGTTGACATCGCGCTACTGGTCGCGGCAACCGACGGCCTTCCGCCGGCCCTGAGCGTCACCTCAGTAGATCGCCCGCCTGCAAGGCGCTGCGCGAACCAACCCCGCCCTCGCTCGATTGCAAGCAAATGCGTCATACCGCAGAACCACCGTTACATTGCGCTCGAGCGCGCATGCTAAGGTTTTCACCAATTCACAACCTCAAGCAAAAGGAAGTAACGCATGCTCAGAACCACCCGCAAGCCACCCGGCACCCTTCGTTTTTCGTATGCCGTGGCTGCAGCCGCCGTGGCGGTATTTTCTGCCCCGGGCGCACACGCCGCCAAGGTCACGCTGGGCAATGGCGACCAGATCAGCGGTGAGATCATCCAGCTCAAGGACCAGACGCTGAACCTCAAGTCGCCGTTGTTCGGCGAGGTCAAGATTCCGTGGGCACAGGTCACCGAACTGAAATCCGACGACGGCGTGCGCATCCAGCTGGCCGACGGCACGCAGCTCAAGGGCACGCTGGTACTGCAGCCGAACGGCCAGGTGACGGTGGCCGAGGGCCCGCAACAGCCGGCGCGCAACCTGACCCGCACCGATGTGGCCATGCTCAACCCGCCCGTGCCCGACACCTCGACCAAGTACAGCGGCCATGCCACGGTGGGCGGCATCTTCAACCGCGGTAATTCGCGCGACGACGCGGTCAATGTCGACGCCGAACTGGTGGCCCGCGCACCCACCAACCGCTACACGCTGAACGCCGAATCGCATGAGGCGAAGTCGTCCGGCCTGACCACCACGTCGAACCGCATGCTGGCCGGCCAGTACGACAAGTTCCTCAATGCGAAGGACTACCTGTTCGTCAACGCCAAGGCCCAGACCGACAAGCAGGCCGACCTGAATCTGCGCAGCACGCTCGGCGGTGGTTACGGTCGGCAGTTCGTCGAGAACGAGCTGACCAAACTCTCGGCCGAAGCCGGCCTGAGCTACGTGAACGAGAACTACGATCTCGCGCCCAACAAGTCATTCCCTGCGCTGACGCTGGGCCTGAACTACGAACAGAAGCTGTTCGACAGCCGCCTGGTGGTGTTCAACAAGACCGACGTCAGCGTGAGCCTGAGCAACACCCAGGACACCTTGCTGAAGAACAAGTTCGGCTTTCGCGTGCCCATCGCCAACGGGCTGAACCTCAGCACGCAGTTGAACGTGGCCTACGACAAGTCGCCACCACCCGGCGTGAAGCACACCGACACCGGCCTGGTGGTTGGCGTGGGCTACGCGTTCTAGAGCGGCTGATCAGCGACCGATCACCAGCCGATGACCCGGCCGATGACCAGCCTACGCGGGCTCGACGCCGTTGCTGGTCTTGGCTTTCACCGACGCCGGCGACACCATGAAGGCCAGCAGCGCGCGCACGGCATCGCCCTGGGTGGACGTGGTGGTCAGGCCGGCCGAGAACGTGGTGATGATCTGGATCGCGGCGGGCAGCGGGCCGAGCACGTCGATGCCGTCCAGGTGCACCAGCTCGCTCAGTTGCTGGAAGCCCAGCGCGACCTCGCCCTTGGCCACCAGCGAGCCCACGGGCACGCCAGGTGGCGCCTGCACGGTGCGCGGCTTGATGTCCTCGGCAATGCCCCAGGCTTCGAAAAGTTTCATCAGGTGCACGCCGCTCGGGCCGGTGGAGTAGCTCACCGTGCTGGCCGACTGCACCGCGTGTTTCACCGCCTCTTCGGAGCTGACGTCGGGATGCGGTGCGCCGCGCTTCACGGCAATGGAGACGCCCGACTTCGCCAGGTCGACCCGGCTGCCGGCGACCACTTTGCCGTCCTTGGTCAGCTGTTCGATGGCGTTGGCCGCGAGGATCACCACGTCGAAGGCTTCGCCGGCCTGCACCCGCTTGGCCGCGTCGACACCGCCGACGGATTCGAGCACCACCTGTTGCTTCGATTCTTGCCGGTACGCGGCGATGAGGTCGGCCAGCACCTGTTTGGTGGCCATGGAGGAAATGATGCGGATCGGAGTGGACATGAATCAGCCTTCACAAGGGTTGCATGGGGCTGGCGCGCACGCGTCGCGCACGCCAGCAAGAAATGGATGGCGCCAATTTTGCCTCGGCGCGCCCGCCTCAGTCGGGCCGCACTTTGGGGGCTTGCTGGCGCAGCCGCAGTTGCCACAACGCGACCAGCAGGGCCGCCACCGCCGTGCCCAGCAGAATGGTGTGTTCGTGGTGGCGCAGGTTGCCGATCAGCCTGTGCGCGAACTCGCTGATCGCCACGCCGAAGTAGGCGACGGTGCAGGCCCACAGCAGCGACGCCACGGCGCTCAGCGGCACGTACAGCGCGGCCCGCATGCGGCCCATGCCGAGCGCGATCGGCAACACGATGCGCAGGCCCCAGGCAAAACGCATCACCAGCACGGTGGTGATGGGGTGGCGGTCGGTGAAGCCGGAAACCTTGTCCAGCCGCTGGTGGATGCGCGGGTATTTCTGTTCGATGGTCGGGCCGCGCCGCCGGCCCAGGAAAAAATAGAACTGGTCGCTGACGAAGGCCGCCGCAGCGCCGAAGCCGATCACCAGCGGCATCTGCAGATAGCCTTGGTGCACGGCATAGGCGCCGAGCAGCAGAATGGTTTCGCCTTCGAACAGGCCGGCGAAGAAGATGGCGTAGTAGCCGTAGTGGCGCAGAAGTTCCGAGGTGTGCATGGCATGGCATGCTATCGCCTTTCGTTGGGTTTCCATGTTCGTGATGTTCGATAGGCCTTGCTTCCGATGACAAGATTGTTCAGCCCGCCGCGTTGCCGCGCATGGCCTGTCGTGTGGCTGGCGCTGTGGCTCTTCTGCAGCCTGGCGCGAGCCCAGGGCAGCGACGACGATGCCGCCCTCGACCAGGCGCGCCAGCAGATCCAGCAGGTGCAGAAAACCCTGGCTTCAGCCAAGACCGACGAGAGCCTCTTGGCCCTGCGCAACACCGTGCTGGCCGCCCGTGCCCAGGCCGAGGAAACCGCCGCGCGGCTGGCCCCGCAGCTGGCCAGTGTGCAGGCCCGGGTGGCCGAACTCGGTGCGCCGCCGGCCGACAAGAAGGAGCCCGCCGACATCGCCAAGCTGCGCGCCGACCTGGAGAAAAACCGCGTGGCGCTGGATGCGAACGTGAAGCTGGCCCGGCTGTTGTCGGTGGAAGGTGAGCAGGCCGCCGACCAGATCTGGGCGCAGCGGCGTTCGCAGTTCCAGGCGCAGCTGGGTGAACGCACGCCGTCAATCCTGGCCAAGCCGTTCTGGTCGGAGCTGAGCGA
>JAQGMQ010000912.1 GCA_028292305.1 Rhodoferax sp. | reverse complement strand
CGTGCCGTCGCGGATCGCTATACGCATCATTCCAATCCATCGCCCGCGAGGCTTCCTGCAATTCGACCAGGTCTTCTTGCGACATATGCGGGACGCTCAGGGCGACGCCCATGGATTCCAGAAATATCCGGGTGCTGTAAATCGCATCCAGCTCGCCGGGCGTGATCACCGTGACGCGCATCCGATGATTGCGCTCGGCATCGAGAAGGCCTTCGGCCTGCAGGCGCCGGAACGCCTCGCGGATCGGCGTGCGGCTGACGCCCAGCATGCGGGTGAGCTGCAACTGGCTGACGGCGTCGCCCGACTTCAGGACGCCATCGGTAATCAGCGTCTTGATCGACTGATAGACGGCGTCGGCGTCGGGCCTGTCGCCGTGCTCAGCATCTGGGAGTTTGCGACCTCTCATCTCAGGTCCTGCTCTTCAAAATGTATCCACTTTGTCTTGGATAAGACCGTGCTTGGCCAATGTCAAACGCTGCGCTGCACAAATTTACTGCGCTATGCCCGCGATAACTGCCGATAGTTTCAGCATGGTGCTCATTGAAGTGTATCCACTTTGATGTTAGCGTTTAACGATTGCAGGCTGAAACAAAGGTCGGGGATGTGACTGAACACTGGCGGGATCCTGTCGTTGAATGTCTTTCTGGATACGCTTTAGCTAGCCCCGAAAGCCTCGAGGGAGAGCTTCTCCAGGACGCCAAGCGCCTGCTCACCGATACGCTCGCCGTCGGCCTCGGCGCGTTCCATCATCCCGCGGCAGTGATTGCCCGGAAGTACCTGGCGTTGTTCCCGGCTGATCCGAACGGAGTCGTCGTCTGGGGCACGCCAGTGAAAGCCACGCCTGACAAGGCGACGCTGGCCAATGGCGTTCTGCTGCGCTGCTACGATTATAACGACGTGCTCTCGGGGCGTATCAGCGGCGGCCATCCCAGCGACATGGTGTCGGCACTGGTCGCCATTGCCGACTGGCACGGCATCTCGGGCGCAGCACTACTGTCGGCGCTGGCGCTTGGATATGACGTCACCGAAGCGCTGTACGACATCATCCCCATCGAAGCGGCCGGCTGGGACCATTCGACGGTCTCGGCGATCGGCGCCACCTGCGCCATCGGCAAGCTGCTCAATTTGAATTTCGAACAGATGTGCGAGGCGCTTGGCATTGCCGCCATCCAGCACATGCAAAGCGACGAGATCGAATCCAGCATCACCAACCGGCGCGGCGACCTGACGATGTGGAAGCGCTTTCATGGCGCCGACGCCATGCGGCACGCGCTCGACTCCTGTCTTCTGGCTTCGGTCGGCGCCGAAGGCGCGGTGCGGCCGTTCAGCGGGCGGCTGGGATTTCTCGCCAAGTTCGGCGTCAGCGACGATCTATTGCCTGTGCTGAAAGAGCGTCTGCAGCCCGGGCGGCTGACACGGGCCATGACGCGTACCAATCTCAAGCGCTGGCCGGTTGGATCGCGTGCGCAAAGCGCCATCGCTTCCGCGATCACGGCGCGCCGCCAGATTCCGGAAGGATCGGTGATCGCATCGGTGAATGTTACGACCCAGCCAGGCGTCTATCATCACCTGGTCGAAATTCGCGAAGATCCCTACCGTCCGATCTCGCGCGAGACCGCCGATCATTCATTGCCCTACATCGTCGGCGCTGCGGTGCTGGATGGTTTCATCGACATCACCAGCTTCAATCTCGACAAGGTGCATGACGCCAAGCGCGCCGCCTTCATCGCGGACAACGTCAAGATCGAAGTCTCAAAATCCTTGTCCGAAGCTCCCGGATCGGCCGGCCAAAATCTTTCGAGAGTCGAGATCGTGACGGAGGATGGACGCCGATACGCCGGCGACGTTCTGCCGGGGCCCGGACATCGCGACAATCCGTTTACCGATAGCGATCTTGCGGAAAAGCTTCACGACAATGGCGATGGCCTGCTTGGCTCCGCGCGGATCGATGAATTGAATGGCTTGATCGAACGGCTGGAGATTGTCGCTTCAACGAAGCAGCTGACGGCGCTTCTCGCTGGGTCGTGAGTCCGGACTGGAACGTATCGTGCATATCGCCTTGTCAACTTGCAGAGTGAGTAGCCCCAAGTGAAAGATAGTGTGAAGCGAACCAGAGCCGGACGTCTCAGAGAACAATGGCGCGACGGCAAGCCGGCGCTCGGCGCCTGGGCTGCAATCGGATCTGCGTTCAGCGCCGAACTCATGTGCGTGCCGGGCGTCGATTACATCTGCATCGACCAGCAGCACGGACTGATCGACTATCCGCAGATGATCGACATGATGCGCGCCATCGAGCTCTATGGCATCACGCCGTTCACACGCGTGCCGGCGAATGAAAGCTGGATGATCGGCAAAGTTCTGGATGCCGGCATCCAAGGCGTTATCGTGCCGATGGTCAGCTCGGGCGAGGAAGCGCGTAAAGCTGTCGCCGCGTGCCGATATGGCAAGGGCAATACACGTTCCTACGGACCCATTCGCGCATCCATGGCCATGGGCAGCCGCGACATTGGCGTGGTCGGCGACGAGGTCCTGTGTTTCGTCATGGTCGAAACCAAGGAAGGCGTCGAGCGCATTGACGAGATCGCGTCGACGCCCGGCCTCGATGGCATTTACATCGGCCCCGCCGATCTGGCGCTCGGTCTTGGCCTGCCGCCCGACCTCGACAAGGAAGAGCCCGAACACGTTGCTGCCGTCGAGAGGATTCTGCGCGCCTGTCAGGCCCATAACATCATTCCCGGCATTCAATGCGGCTCTGGGCGCGCGGCGCGCAAGCAGGTCGAGAAGGGGTTTAAGCTCGTAACCTTTTTCAAGGACTCCGCCGCCCTGCCCGCAGCGGCTGAGCGTGAACTCGCCGCCGCGCAAACCGGCGACGCCGCGCCGACCGCCGCCC
>JAQGMQ010000807.1 GCA_028292305.1 Rhodoferax sp. | reverse complement strand
GGCGCAGCAGGGCGCGCATGCGGGCTTCGAGCTCGTCCACGTCGAACGGTTTGCTCAGGTAGTCGTCCGCGCCCAGGTTGAGCCCGCTGATGCGGTCGCTGACCTGGTCGCGCGCGGTCATGATCAGCACCGGCGTCTGCGGATCGGGAAGGCCCTTGCCGGGCGGCGCCTGGCGGATGCGCTGCAGCAGCTCGGCGCCGTCGCCGTCCAGCAGGCCCAGGTCGAGCAGCACCAGGTCGAAAGTCTCGTGGGCCAGGGCTTCCCAGGCCGCGGCGATCGAAAAGCAGGTGTCCACCGCATAGCCGCGCTGGCGCAGGTTGGCCCGCAGGCCTTCCGCGATGCCGTCGTCGTCTTCCACCACCAAGATGCGCATGGCCGTATTGTGAGCGAAGCCGCGCACTTGTTACTTAGGGAAAGCCTTCCGGACGGTGTTGCACCGGCACACTTAAGGATGAGTTAAGGACTGGCTTCTACGCTCGGGCCTTCGCCCGACAGCCTCCTGCCCAACATGCTTTTGAATCCCCCTCTTCAGCCCATCCTGCACACGCCGCGCAGCCTTTTCTGGCGCGTCACGCTGGTGAGCCTCCTGTTACTGCTGGCCTGGGACGCCTCTGGCCTCGACCGTTCCATGGCGCGCTGGTTCGGCGACGCCAACGGCTTCGCCTGGCGCGAAAACTGGTTCGTCGTGCACGTGCTGCATAACTCGGCCCAGAACCTGGGCTGGATCTGGCTGGGCGGCATGGTGCTGGCGGTGTTCTGGCCGGTGGGTGTGCTGCGCCGCCTGACCCGCGGCGAGCGGGCCGGCATGGTGGGTGGCACTTTGCTGGCGCTGCTGGCCATCATCTGGATGAAGCTGGCCAGCCACACCAGCTGCCCCTGGGATTTGGCGGAGTTCGGCGGCACGGCAAACTACGTGTCGCATTGGGCCTGGGGCGTGCACGACAGCGGTGGCGGGCATTGCTTCCCGGGCGGCCACGCGTCGACCGGGTTTGCGCTGCTGGCCGGCTATTTCGGCTTGCGCGCCAAGGCGCCGCGTGCCGCGCGTTGGTGGCTGGCGGGGGCGCTGTTGACAGGCTTCGGACTGGGGCTGGTGCAGCAGGTGCGCGGTGCCCACTTCATGAGCCACACCTTCTGGACCGCCTGGATCTGCTGGACGGTGGCCGGTTTGGCCGAGATGGGCATGCGCCGCCTCACGGCTGCACGCCCGGCCTGATCACCCCAAGGGCGCTCTCGAAGCGCCCTTGTCGTCAAAGCACCCGGCAGATCTTCAGCATGTTGGTGCCGCCCGGTGCGCCCATCGGTTCGCCGCAGGTGATGGCGTAGATGTCGCCGCTCTGCACCAGGCCGCGCTTCTTCAAATGAGCCTCGGCGTGTTCCAGCGCGGTGTCGCGGTCGGTCTGCGGGTCCATCAGCAGCGGGCGCACGTTGCGGTACAGGGCCAGTTTGCGCTGCGTGTTGATGCGCGAGGTCAGCGCATAGATCGGGATGTGCGCGCGGTGGCGGCTCATCCAAAGCAGCGTTGAGCCGGACTCGGTCAGCGCCACGATGGCCTTGGCGCCCAGGTGGTGGGCCGTGAACAGCGCACCCATGGCGATCGACTGGTCGATGCGGGTGTAGTTCTTGCCGCTGAAATCGGCGTCGAGCTGCTTGTCTTCGGCGGCCTCCGCCGCTTCGCAGATGCGGCTCATCTCCTGCACGGTTTCCAGCGGGTACTTGCCCGAGGCCGTCTCGGCCGACAGCATCACGGCGTCGGTGCCGTCCAGCACGGCATTGGCCACGTCGCTGACCTCGGCGCGGGTCGGCACCGGGTTGGTGATCATCGATTCCATCATCTGCGTGGCGGTGATGACGACCTTGTCCATCTCGCGCGCCATGCGGATCATTTTCTTCTGCAGCGCCGGCACGGCCGCGTTGCCCACTTCCACCGCCAGATCGCAACGGGCCACCATGATGCCGTCGCTGGCGCGCAAAATTTCTTCGAGCCGGGGAATGGCTTCGGCGCGTTCGATCTTGGCGATCATGCCGGGCTTGTGGCCGAATTCGGCCGCGGCCACGTTGCACAGTTGGCGGGCCATTTCCATGTCGGTGGCGTTCTTCGGAAAGCTCACGGCCACATAGTCGGCCTGGAAGCTCATCGCGGTCTTGATGTCTTCCATGTCCTTGGCGGTCAGGGCCGGCGCGGTGAGGCCGCCACCCTGCTTGTTGATGCCCTTGTTGTTGGACAGCTCGCCGCCCAGCTTCACCGTGGTGTGCACCTGCTCACCGCGCACCGCATCGACGATCAACACGATCAGCCCGTCGTTCAGCAGCAGCCGGTCGCCGGCCTTCACGTCGCGCGGCAGATCCTTGTAATCCAGGCCCACACCGCCGATGTCACCAGGCTCGGTGCGCACCGCGTCGAGCACGAACTTGGCACCCGGCTCGAGCCACACCTTGCCTTCGAGGAACTTGCCGACGCGGATCTTAGGGCCTTGCAGATCGGCCATGATCGCCACCTCGCGGCCCGCCTTGCGCGCGGCCTCGCGCACCATCAGCGCGCGGTCGATGTGGTCCTGCGCCTTGCCGTGGCTGAAGTTGAGCCGCACCACGCTGACCTTGTTCTGGATCATCTTCACCAGCAGGTCGAAATCGCTCGATGCGGGGCCGAGCGTGGCAACGATCTTGGTGGCGTGGCGTGAGATGCGGGTGTCGCTGTGCATGGGGTCTCCGATGTAATTTAATTTCTATTTTCACATGAAAAAAATTACGAACAGGTTACCAATTGCCCCCGGGGCGCGCCACCACATGCCCGCTCACGGATGAGGTCACCTGCAAACGTGGTACAAACTTTGTTGGCCCTGACGCCGTTGAGTCGTGCCCATGTCTTGATCCCCGTCATGGCGCGTTCTTCTGGCGCCGATAGGATACCAAGATGAGCGG
>JAQGMQ010000070.1 GCA_028292305.1 Rhodoferax sp. | reverse complement strand
ACGACCTGGCGCAGGCGCTTGACCGCTGTGCCTGAACCTGCGGCTGCACCTGCACCCGCTTCGATGGGGCGCCACCGAAGCGCGGTGGCACTCGTCGTGCTCGCGCAGTGGCTGGGAACCTCGTTGTGGTTCAGCCCGAGCGGTGCTGCCGATGGGCTGATGGCGCAGTTGGGCATCGGCGCGGCCGCGTTCGGCTGGTTGATCGCCGCGACGCAGCTGGGCTTCATCGCCGGCACGCTGGCGCTCGCCGCCACAGGCATGGCCGACCACTTCAGGGCCAGCCGCATCTTCGCCGTCAGCAGCGTCGCCGGTGCCCTCGCGAACGCGGCGCTGGTGACGCCCGGCCTGGGCTTCGAGTCCGTCTGGGTGCTGCGCTTCTGCGTCGGGCTGTGCCTGGCGGGCATCTATCCGCTGGGCATGAAGATGATCGTGCAGTGGGTCGGCGGCAAACCAGCCGCGGCGCTGGCCTGGCTGGTGGGCATGCTGACGCTGGGCACGGCCATGCCGCACGGGCTGCGCGCCGGTGACGCGGCCTGGCCCTGGCAGGCGGTGGTGCTGGGGGCATCGGCGCTGGCCCTGGTGGGGTCGGCGCTGGTGTCCTGGATCGGCGACGGGCCGTTCGCGGTGCGCGCCACAGGCCGTGGCGGGTTGCCGGCCGGTGGGCTGCGGCAGGCGCTGGCGGTACCCGGCTTTCGGGCGGCGGCGCTGGGCTACTTCGGCCACATGTGGGAGCTGTACGCGTTCTGGGCCGTGTTGCCCTGGCTGTGTCGGCCGGTGAGCCAGGCCTTGGCCGCGGCGCAGGGCGGCAGCGGTCCGACGGTGGCCTTGCTGAGCTTTCTGGTGATCGCCTCGGGCAGCCTGGGCTGCGTGCTCGGCGGCGCCCTGAGCGGCCGCTTCGGCAGTGCGCGGGTGGCCGGTGCCGCGCTGGCCGGCTCGGGCCTGATGTGCCTGCTGTACCCGCTGATCCCGGCCGAGGCGCCGGTCTGGCAACTGGCCGCGCTGTTCTTCTGGGGCGGCTGCGTGGTGGCCGATTCGCCGCAGTTCTCGGCCTTGTCGGCGCGTTTTGCCCCGGCCGCTGCGCTTGGCAGCGCGCTGGTGGCGCAGAACGGCATGGGTTTTTTCATCTCGGTGCTCAGCATCCTGTTGCTCAGCCATGCGCTGCCCGCCTGGGGCGTGTCGGCGATGTGGCTGTTGGCACCGGGGCCGATCTTCGGGCTCTGGGCCCTGTGGCCGCTGCTGCGCGCGCCCGTACAACGGAACCCGTCATGACCCCGCTCCATCCGATCTACCAGGCCGCACGCGACGACCAGGCCTATGTGGTGGGCCTGCGCCGGGCGCTGCACCGCGCACCCGAGTTGTCGTACCGCGAACGCGACACGGCGGCATTGATCCAGCATGAACTCGACCGGCTCGGCATTCCCTGGGTGGCGGTCGGTGAGTTCGGTGTGGTCGCCACCGTCACCGGGCGCCATGAGGACGCGGTGATCGTGCTGCGCGCCGACATGGACGCGTTGCCGATCCAGGAAGGAAACCGGCACCTGCCCTATTGCTCCGGCGTGGACGGCGTGATGCACGCCTGCGGTCACGACGGCCATGTGGCGATGCTGCTGGCTGCCGGCAAGCAGTTGATGCAGTGCCGCGACCAGCTCGATGGCGCGGTGAAACTGTGTTTCCAGCAGGCGGAAGAGCAGGGCGGCGGCACCGCCGAAATTCTGGCGCACCTGGCCGCGTTTCCGGTGGTGGGCGCGTTCGCCATCCACCTGTGGTCGGAGATCGAGATCGGCAGGATCAGCACCCGCGCCGGCCCCTGCATGGCGGCTTGCGACAACTTCGAGATCGTGATCGAAGGTGTGGGCTGCCACGGCGCCAACCCGCACCGCGGCGTGGACCCGATCGTGGCCGCGGCGTCGCTGGTGGGCAATGTGTCGAGCATGATGGCCCGGGAGATCGACCCGGCGCACGCGGCGGCGCTGACCTTCGGCAAACTGCAGAGCGGACACGCCGGCAACGTGATCCCGAGCCAGGCCGTGCTGGCCGGCAGCATCCGCACCACGCACCTGGCCGACCAGTTGCAGTTGCATGCGGGGCTGCGCCGGGTGGTGGAGCACACGGCCGCCACGTTCAGGGCCAGCGCGCGTCTGGACATCCGGCGCGGCGGTGCGATGCTGGTGAACGGCGCGGAGAGCAGCGCCTTGGCCACCGGATGCGTGGCGGAACTCTTCGGCCCGGCGCAGGTGATCGACTTCCCGCCGCTGATGGTGTCGGAGAATTTTGGTGATTTCCTGGCTTGTTACCCCGGACTGATGGCGCTGGTGGGTGCGGGCAATGCCGCGGTGGGCGCCGCCTATCCGCACCACCATCCGCAGTTCAACATCGACGAGGAAGCGTTGCCGCGCGGGGTGGCTCTGCATGTCTTGTACGCCACGCGGGCGCTGGCTGCGGCGGGCGGATGAGTCTGCAGAGCGCAGGCGACGCGGTCGGCTTTCTATTCCTTGCTCGGGTGGGGGTTCTCAGACTCGACAACCGGGGGTAGAAACGTCGGGTCGCTGTCGTACTCCTCGATCCAATGCGTGCCTTCGCCGTAGGAGGCGTTGCCCAGGTCGACGAGCACATTCAGCGAGATGCGGCTCGTCGGCGTGTCGATGGCCCATACGCCAGGCAACCAGTGGAAGCCAAGCGTACTGGGCGGCTGCTGCTTGCGCATGAGCCTGATCATTTTCAGCGCCGGTAGGTGATAGAGGTTGTCCATTGGAGCGTTTTCCGAAATGCCCAAGGCTCGCTTTATACGCCGCTCTACCGTAAATGGAAACGTCAGGTTTAACAGCCCTATATTGCGGTCCGGGATCGACAGGCGACGCGGCCTTCCGGCGGGTCCACCCGCTGGCTCACGGCATCGCACCGACGACTGTCGATGCCAATTTGTGACTGCTCGGTAGCCTCCGCAGCGCCGCGCCCGTCGGGGTTTCCGAGGAGCGTGGCACCGGTCGGCACAGGGGCTGCTTCCGCGCGCGCAACCTGCAACCCGTCCATTATGAGCAACCGGGCCGGCGGGTCCCGGGTCCATCTGTGGTCATCGATCCGCAGGCGGTCGGGTGGTCCAGGCGTCCCGCAACGGTCTGCATGACTGGGGCGCCGGTGGGCAGGGCGCCGATCAGCGCTGCCAGAAAATCTATCTTCGGCGCCAAGCCAGGGCCGTTCTACCATGGCGGATGTTTTCTTTGATCTGCGCGTTGGCTGCGCCTATTGCCATGGTTTGCCTGCCGTTGGATGCGGCGATACCTGTCGCCTCGGCGCTGGTGGTGTGCGTAGCCTACGGCGAGGCGGCGGTTGCCAGGCGCATGGTTCAACGGGCGGATTCTGTGCACCGGGAGCTGCTCAGTCGGAACCCGATCGATGCGGCGTCGGCCCGCCTCGTGACCCAATCTCTGCCGCGCTCCGCCACGAGGGAGCCTCGGACCTAGGCTCGGACCCTGTCTCCGGTTCCGCCAGAAAAAACCGGACAGCGTCAGAACGCCGCCGGCCGCCATTTCAGCAGGCGTTTTTCAATCCGGCTAAGCAGGAAGTCGGCAGCCAGTGCCACCACCGCCAGCACGATCATGGCAGCGAACACGCCGCTGGCGTTGAACGCACCCTGCGCCGTGGCGATCAGCAGCCCGATGCCTTCTTTCGCACCCAGGAACTCACCCACCACCGCGCCCACCAGGGCAAAGCCGAAGCTGACGTGCAGGCTGGCCAGGATCCACGACATGGCCGAAGGAATCACCACCGCCGTCGTCAGTTGGCGCGGCGAGGCGCCGAGGATCTGGGCGTTGGCGATCATGTACTTGTCGGCCTCGCGCACGCCCTGAAAAGCATTGCCGAAGACGACGAAGAACACCATCACCACGGCCAGCGCGACCTTGGAGGCCATGCCCAGGCCGAGCGCGATGACGAACACCGAGCCGAGCACCACGCGCGGGATCGAGTTGGCGATCTGGATGTACAGGCTGAACACGTCCGACAGCAGCTTGTTGCGCCCCAGCAAGATGCCGCAGAAGATGCCCGCGATCGATCCGATCAGGAAGCCGATCACCGTTTCCTCCAGCGTCACCGCAACCTGCATCCACAGCGAACCCTGCGAGGTGCCGTCGCGTGTCCATTCCACCAGCTGGTCCCAGATC
>JAQGMQ010000786.1 GCA_028292305.1 Rhodoferax sp. | reverse complement strand
ACCATCAAGGCACTGCTGAAAGATGTGGATGTCGATGCGCTCGACTCCGCAGGCATCACGGCCGTGCTCAAACAGGTCACCGACCTGGTGGCCACGGTCAAGTCGTTCGGCCAGGCCGTGTCGCTGTTGCCCTTCGAGAACCTGAAGACCCTGAGCTTCGACGCCACCTCGGCGCTCATCGGCCTTGCCGGTGGTGTCGAAACGCTAGCCGGCAACCTCAACGGGTATTTCAAGAATTTCTACAGCGAGAGCGAGCAGCTCGCCCAGGCGAACACCAACGTGTCCGCCACGCTGGCCGATATCGGTCTGTCGCTGCCCAACCTGGCCGCCGGCTCCGATGCCGCGCGCGCGCAGTTCCGCGCCTACGTCGACGCGCAGGATCTGTCCACCGAGAAAGGGCGCACGGCCTATGTCACGCTGCTCGGCCTGGCTGATGCGTTCTCGCAGCTCACCAGCGCGACCGACGCGGCCACCAAGTCAGCTGCAGACGCGGCAAAGGCCAAGGCCGACGAAGCGGCCAAGGCGGCCGCCGACGCGGCCGCAGCCGAGAAGCTGCGGGTAAAGAACGCGACGGACAGCATCTTCCGTTCGCTGCAGACGGCCGTGGGCGTCGATCGCACGGCGCTGCAGGCGCGCGTGTCGGTTGCGTCCGAGGCCGTCACCTCGGCCCAGGCCGCGCGCGATGCCTCGCGCCAGGCCTCCCGCGAGATCTATGGCGAAACGGCCAGCACGTCTGGCCTACAGGCCTCCGATGGCAATGCGTTCATCAGGCAAGCCCTGGCGGCCGCGCGCGGCACCGGGTACCTGCCCGAGGCCGGCAGGCTCACAGAGGCCATCGGCGCGGCCCGTGGCGGCCTCACGGCCGATAACTACGGCAGCCAGTTCGATTTGGACCGCGCCCGCCTCATCCTGGCTGGCCAGCTGTCGCAGCTTGAAGACGCCAGCGGTGACCAGCTCACCGCGGCCGAGCAGCAGCTCAAGGCCGCGCAGGACCAGGTCACCGCGCTGGACAAGACGTTGGATTACTGGAAGCTGCAGATCGATGCGGCGAATGGCAACGTCGACGCTACGCTGTCGGTCGCCGATGCGGTGGCCCAACTCACCGCGCTGCTCTCGCCGAAGAGCGCGCCGCCGGCAGCCGGCGCCGCGGCCGGCGGCGCAACGTTCGGTGGCGGTGGCACCTCGACCGGGTCGGTTCCAGCGTCGAAGTATGGGCGCCAGGTGTCTTACGGCACCGCGGGCTGGTTTACGGAGGGCGTCACAGACGCTGGCCAGGTCGCGGGCCTGGACAAGCTCGCCGCGCTCAACGCGGGCTTCAGCGGCACCGGCGACGTGGCCGGCTTGCTCAACGCCACCAAGGCCGCCGGCTTCAGCCTGAGCGACCTGCAGGCCGTTACGGGCTACACATATGCCGACTGGCTCCAGGCTGCGCAGAGCGTGGGCATTCCTCGCTTCGATGTCGGCACCAACATCGTGCCGCGCGACATGCTCGCGCAGATCCACGAGGGCGAGGCCATCGTTCCGCGTGCCTATAACCCGGCCCTGGCTGGCGGGCAGGGTGCGTCGAGCGAAATCATGGGCGAAGTGCTTGCCGAGCTGCGCACGCTGCGCGCCCGGCTCGACGCCATCGAGGCCAACACCCAGGCCACCGCCATCCACACCAACGGCACCAAGCGCGCCTTGAACCGTGCCATGCCCGATAGCGATGCCCTTGCAGTCAGGGAGACCACATGAGCCGAATGAAGATCCTCAAGCCCACCGTGCTGACGGAGGGCATGCTGACAGCCAGCACCGCGCTGGAGGTGGCGCCGGCGGTGTACGACCCGGCCAACGTGTACGCGGCCGGCGCCGTCGCCAGCATCAGCGGCGTGGCCGGCCTGGTCGATGTGTACGAGTCCCTGCAGGGCGGCAACGTCGGCCACGCCCCCACGGCTCTCGGCGCGTGGTGGCGCTGGCTGTGCAGCGTGTACCAAGCCTACAGCACCGCCGCGACATACGCCGCCGACGATCGCGTGCAAGACAACGCCGCGCACCTGGTCTACCAGTCGGTGCTGGGCGGCACAAACCTCCCGCTCAACGACACCACGCAATGGCAACTGGTGGGCGCCACCAACAAGTGGGCCGCGTTCGATTCAACCATTGGCACCGCCACGGAATCCGCCACGCCGCTGGTCATGACGATGCTGGCCGGCCCCGCCAGTGGCATCGGCTTTGTCGAACTCAACGGCCAGGAGCTGCATGTCGTTTGCAAGACTGCCGCCGGCGGCACCGTCATTTACGACCGCATCGTTAACCTCGATGCCACGCCGATTGAATCGGTGTTCGATTGGTTCTTCGCTGAAAGGGAGCAGCTGGGCGACGTTGTGCTCTCCGATCTGCCGGCCCAGTACATCGGCATGGAGATCACCGTCACGGTGCGCGCAACGTCGGGCAAGGTGGGCGTGGGGGTGTGCAAGCCCGGCAAGGTGTCATACGTTGGCATCACGCAGCAGGGCGCCAGCGTGGGCATCCTCGACTTCTCGAAGAAGACCCGCAACGACTTCGGCGGCGTGACTCTGGAAGAGGGCGCATTCAGCAAGAGAGCGTCCTACCAGGTGTTTATCGACCACTTCAGTTTCAACCGCATCTACCGGTTCCTGGCGTCTTTGCGCGGCACGCCGTGCTTCTACGTCGGCACTGAGGCCGCGGGCTACGAGCCTTTCATCGGCTATGGCTTTTACCGAGATTTTTCCATCGCTGTTCCCTATGCCGATTACCACATGTGTTCACTAGAAACCGAGGGCCTTGACCAATGATCACTCCGCTTCCTTCGCTGGATCGCACCAGCCCGACCTTCGCGGCCGGGCTCGATGCGCTCTTCCTCACGCAGATCCCGACCATGTGCACGGAAATCAACTCGACGGCGCTTGACGTCGCGGCCGATGCTGACGCGGCAGATCTCAGTGCGGAACAGGCCAGCGCCTTCGCTCTTGCCGCCGAGCAGGCCAAAGCCGACGCGGCGAACTCTGTCGTGGCCGCTCAGGCGGTGTCTGGCGCCAGCAAATGGGCTGCTGGCACCTACGCCGAAGGCGTCGTCGTGTGGAGTCCGATCAACGGGCAGAACTACCGCAGGCGCGCGCCTGGTGGGTCTAGCCCGACCGACCCGGCGAATGACGCCACCGGTGGTGGCGCTCGGTGGTTTCCTCTGCTGTTGCTGCAGGCCCTCCCGGTTCTGTCAATCAACGCGGACGCCACGGCTGCGCCGAATGTGCATTACGCAATGGACCCGCCTGCAGCTGCAGGCGTGCCGTACACGCTGTTCTTCCCGCCCTCGCCGCAGGTCGGAGACCTTGTGCAGGTCAGCCATTTCACAGGCTTGTTCACCTGCGTGCTTGACCCTAACGGTGCGCTGCTTGAAGGGCAGATGGGCATCACGATCCGGATCGATACCGTGCGCGCCTCTGGCATCTGGAAATTTACTGCAACTTATGGATGGGTCAAACAATGAACTGGTCTGAAATTTATGGCGGGGGCGCGGGCAAGCCATTGCGCACCACTACTTACCTCACCGGCACGGGTACGCATGTGATCCTCCCGGGGAGCACATCTCAGATCGTGACGCTAGTTGGCGCAGGAGCCGACGGTGCGGGCGGCGGCGGTGGCTCGCTAGCCAGCGGTGCGGGCGGCGGTGGTGCGGGCCTGACATTGACGGCAAGGGTTGCGCTGTCTGGCTCCATTGCCTATCAAGTTGGTGCGGCGGGCAGCGTTGGTGGTACGACAGTCTTCGGTCGCGTTCGAGCGCCCGGTGGCGCGGCCGCGACGCCCGGCGGTGGCGGTGACAACGTCAGCGGTGGTCTTGGTGGCTTGAATACAGCGAAACACGTGACGGGGTTTGCCGCTGGGCAGGCCACGGCGGGTGGCGCTGGCGGGAACGGCGGCAAGGCTGCGAGGTCCGGTTTTGAGTCGGCCGTCCCCGGCTCCCCGGGTGGCGCGTCCGGGTTTCATTCCGGTGCGTTGAACGGTGCCGCCACGGGTGGTACGGCGAACGCTAACAACGGTGGCGGTGGCGGTGGGGGTGATTCAGTCTATGGCACTGGCGGCAACGGCGGCGGTGTCGGCGCGGCCGGTGCTGCCGCGACCGGCTATGGCGCCGGGGGGGGCGGGGGCGGTGCCGGCACAGTGACAGGTGGCGTGGGCGGCGCCGGCGGTGGTGGCCAGATCATTGTTGAGGAGTATTGATATGCGGTATGCGCTCGTGAAAAGTGGCTTCGTGGACAACGTCGTAGAGGCGAACGAACAGCCTGTGGGGTGGGTGGCCGCCGGGGACGCCGCACCGGGATGGCTGGTAGCAGGCGACGGCTTCGCGCCGCCTGCCCCTGCGAGGCTGATTTCAAACCTCGCTTTTCTCAGCCGTTTTACTGAGAGCGAGGCAGTGGCCATCGATCTAGCCAGCATCGGTGCGACGGCCTCGGCAGCCGGCATGCGCCGCTATCTGCAACTGGTTAACGCAGCCAAGCATATCGATCTGGACATGGGTGAGACCCGCGACGGCGTGGTCGCTCTAGAAGCCGCCGGCATCCTGGCCGACGGTCGCGCTGCAGTGGTGCTCGACGCACCGATTCGACAGAGTGAACTCCCCTGACCGGCGCTCGCATCCACCCATCCATGACCCGCTTCGGCGGGTTTTCCTTTTCTGAAAGCATCTATGGCACCCTACCTGTATGCCCTGCTAATCGTCGCAGTCCTCTGGAACGTCGCTCCCTTGATCCTGGTGGCGCTGCTGCCAGGTGTGCCAGCGAAACACAAGCTTCGTGCGATCGTCAGCCTCGCATCGGCCGCGCCGAAAGGCCTGGCGATCCTGCTGCCCGATCTACTGGCGCCCATTGTTGTGGCCCTCGCGTTGATCGGGCTGAAGCGCGAGGCCGAGAGTCTGCCGCGCTGGGCCCGCTGGTGGAATAACGACATCAGCATCAACGGCGATCGCCCAGAATACTGGCCGCTCGACTACACGGGCGCGACTTACTACTCATCGTCGGAGCCGCGAAGCTTCCGCGCCCGTTGGGTGTGGCTCGGCTTACGCAACCGAGGAAGCGCGCTTTCCCTCACGCTGGGCCACACGTACGCGCCAGGCGAGTACGAAGACTCGGAATACTGGGGTGACGGGGCCACCGGCCGCGACCATGCCGGGTGGACGTTAAATCGGCGTGCGCGCGTCTACCAAGTCTACGCGGTCCGCCAGCTCGGCAAGCTTTGCCTGCGGACCAATGTCGGCCACAAGATCTGGTATCGCGACGATGTACCGCGTGCGACTGCCCCGGTG
>JAQGMQ010000785.1 GCA_028292305.1 Rhodoferax sp. | reverse complement strand
CGATCGCGTCCTGCACGGGCCGGTCGGAAAAGCTGAAGAGTACGACCTCTTCGTCGGCCTCGAGTTTCAGTTTGGCCCACGACGGCACGACGAAAGTATCCTGCTGCTGGAAAGCGAAGCGCTGCCCGCCGATCTCGGCCGTGCCCCGGCCTTCGACCACGCTGTAGACGCTGCCGTCGGTAGCCCGCTGGGTCTTGCCGCGGAAGCCGCTCGGCAGCAGTTGCAGGTAGGTGGCCATGGTGGGCATCGGCGCGCCGCCGGTCAGCGGGTTGGTGTAGCGCAGCTTCCAGCCCTGCCAGCCATCGGCCGGCTCGTCGCGCTGCAGCCGGGTCAGCGCCTCGCGGCTGCGGTCGTAGGGGTAGCTGAAGATCGGCGAGGTGGCCGACGTATGCGTGTGGCGCACCGGCACCATGTTGTAGCCGAAGCGGGCGTAGCTGTTGCCCTCGGGTTTGGCCACGTGCTGCACGTTGGTGGTGTTGTTTTCGGCGAAGCCGGCGTCGAAGAAACGCAGCATCGGAATGTCGAGCCCGTCGAGCCACACCACCGGCTCGCTCGCGCCGGCAATGCCCTCGTTGCCGTGGTCGTGCCAGGCCCAGCTGGGGGTGATGATGAAGTCGCCGGGGTGCATGGTGGTGCGTTCGCCGCCCACCGTGGTGTAGGCGCCGCGGCCGTGCACGATGAAGCGCAGCGCCGACTGCACATGCCGGTGCGATGGCGCCACCTCGCCGGGCATGATCAGTTGCAGGCCGGCATACAGCGACTGGGTGATCGACGAGCGGCCGGGCAGGGCCGGGTTCTCAAGCACCAGCACACGGCGCACGGCTTCTTCGGCGGTGATCAGCTCGGCCGATTCCATCAGCAGCGGGCGGATGTCGGCATAGCGCCACAGCGCCGGCACGCAGGGCGAATTGGGCTCGCGCGGCACCAGCGCGTGCAGTTCTTCCCACAGCGGCGCGAGGTTCAGCGGCTTGATGCGCCGGTAGTAGTCACGGCGCGGGTCGGCGGCAGCCGGGGCTGGCTTGGCCACAACGGCGGATTCGGGCATCGGGTTTGTCTCCTTCTTATGGGCATCGAATTTCCGGCTTGTGGCGCCCGGCTTTCGCATCGCGCGTATTCTTCGCTTCCCCTAATATCTTGGCAAGCGTGTCGGGCAATAATCGGTATCTCATTTTTAGATAATTCTCACCGGGAGAGACGCATGGCCAAGCTCGACCTGGAATGGCTGATGGTGTTCGACGAGGTCTTCAAGACGGCCAGCGTCTCCAAGGCCGCCGACCGTCTGGGCATGCCGCAGGCCGCGGCCAGCACGGCGCTGATCAAGCTGCGTGCCCATTTCGACGACCAGCTGTTCAGCCGCACCGCCCGCGGCATGTTGCCCACACCCTATGCCGAGGCGATACAGCCCGCGCTGCGTGCGGTGCTCGGCCATCTGGAGCAGGCGCGCGCCAGCCGCGGCGGCTTCGAACCAGCCGGGGCGCAGCTCACGTTTCGCATCAGCATGACCGACATCAGCGAGATCGTGCTGCTGCCCACGCTGCTCAACCACCTGCGCCGCGTCGCGCCGGGGGTGCAGGTCGAGATCGAGAAAATCTCGACCGACAGCGTGCGGCGGCTGCAGGACGGCGACGTCGACCTGGCGGTGGGCTTCATGCCGCAGCTCGACGCCGGCTTCTACCAGCAGGTGCTGTTCGCGCAGAATTTCGTGTGCCTGGCGGCCAAGGAACACCCGCGCATCGGCGCCCGGCTGAGCAAGGCCGCCTTCGGGCGCGAAGGCCATGTGCTGGTCACCGCTTCCGGCACCGGCCACGCCATCGTCGACAAGCTGCTCGAACGCGCCGGCGTGGAACGCCAGGTGGTGCTGCGCGTGCCGAGCTTTCTGGGCGTGGCCCGCATCGTCGCCGAGACCGAGCTTATCGCCACCGTGCCGCTGCGTTATGGCGAACTGATGCTGACCCGCGAGCAGATTCGTTTGCTGCCCGTGCCGCATCCGTTGCCGCACTACAGCGTCAAGCAGCATTGGCACGAACGCTTCCATACCGACCCGGGCAATGCCTGGCTGCGCCGCACCATTGCCGAGTTGCTGGGCGAGCCCGCACGCCGCGGCGGCGTGGCTGCGCCCAGCCCGTGAGACGCTGGCGCGGGCGCCAGGTCGAACAGGGCTCAGGCCATCGACCGTTCCCGGTCGAGGCGCAGGGCTTCGCGGCCGCGCCGGGTGATGCTGAAGATCGAGGCAAACGGCGTGGACGAGCCCGGGGGCGAAGTGACCGCAGCCACGAAGTTGGCGGCTCGCAACAGCCGGATCTGCTCGGCCACGGCTTCGTCCTTGACCGTCAAGGGCAGCGGGTGCGCTGCCAGTTCATGCAAAAGCTCCATCGCCATGGATATCTCCTTTCAAGATGGCGCTGATGGTGGGATCGATGGTTGACTTTGTGGGGGCGCATGCATCGCGCGTGTGCGCCCCCGCGCTTCAGGTCACCTGAACTTCAATGCGCCTGGGCTGCGCGTGGGCGGCCTTGGGAATCCGCAAGGTCAGCACGCCCTGCGCCAACTCGGCCGAAACCCTTTCGGTGTCGAGTTCCTTGCTCAGCGTGAAGACCCGGCGAAAACGCGCCAGGCCGACCTCGGTGTGGCTGGTGGCCAAGCCCTCGGGCACGGTCAGATCGGCCTCCGCTTCGATGGTCAGCGTGCCGGCTTCCACCTGCAGTTGAAGCTTGTCTTTGGCAACGCCGGGCAAGTCGGCAACCAAGGTGATGCCGGTGGTGTCTTCCACCACGTCCACTGGCGGTGTCAGGAAGGCCTCGCTGAAACGTGCGGGCCGGGCCTGGTTCGGCCTGCCGGACGGGCTGGCCTGGCGACTGGATGCTTGAAGGTCGGAATTCATCGGGATCTCCTTTCGGGTTGGCTTTACTGGACGGTGATGCGGCGAGGCTGCGCCGATGCATGCCGCCCTACGGTCAGATGCAGCACGCCGTCGCGCAGCTTCGCGGTCACGGCGTCGGGATCGGCGTCGTCGGGCAGGGTCAGCACGCGGTGGAAGCGGCCATCGAAACGTTCGTCGATGTGCACGGCTGTGCCGGCGCCGCCTTCGGGCAGGCTGCGTTTGCGTTCACCTGCAAGCGTGAGCACACCGCGCTCGAGATGGATCTCGAGGCTCTCGGGCGCAACGCCTGGGGCGAAGGCAAAAATTTCGATGCTGTGCGGCGTGCTGCCGACGTTCAACGCCGGGAAGCCGTTGCGACCGAAGCCGCGGATGGTGGGAGACAGATCGAACGCCTGCTGCATGTCGCGTTGCAGATGGTCCATTTCAGCAAAGATGTCGCGCGGAAATAACGATCGGTACATGGCGAACTCCATTCAAGGTTGAACAGCACGCCGGAGAACGCGTCCCCGGCGTTTCCAGACCGTGCAATTAGGAGCTGCGCCATGGGTTTCAAGAGGCCGAATTGACGATTTTTCGGGCCGGCGGTCACGGGCTTCGCGGTGGTCCGCCGGGTTCCTATAATTCACGGGCCAGGCCGTCCGTTCAACGGGCGGCCCGGCAGGTTCGAAGGTGCTTCACCGCCGAGATGGCTGCGAGGTTAAACGGGAAGCAGGTGACACGCGTCTGGCCAGGCGCGCCACTCCTGCGCTGCCCCCGCAACGGTCAGCGGATTTGGGAACTCTCTGGCGGATGACTTCGGTGTCCGCAGCCACTGCGCGCCTAAAGCGTGGGAAGGCGAGAGCACCTGTCTGGGCAATGCGCTTTTTGCGCGTAACCGAGACACTCCGCGAGCCCGGATACCGGCCTCGAACCCCTTCGGACGCAAGCGGGAGAGCGCGGTCCGGGTCGACCCGCCGTGCCTCGCGCCGGCGACGCACCCGTCTGCGTTTTCGCCGTTTGCGATTTCTTCAGCCAGACCCGCGGGGACGCAGGTCGTTGAAAGCCCAGCAGATGCAGACCTCGAAAATACCCGCCACCATCGTCACCGGCTTTCTCGGCAGCGGCAAGACCACGCTGCTCCGCCACATCCTCAACAACGCCAACGGCCTGCGCATCGCCGTCATCGTCAACGAGTTCGGCGAACTCGGCATCGACGGCGAGATCCTGCGTGGCTGCGGCATCGGCTGCGACGAGGACGGCAACGCATTGGAGGGCAGCGTGTACGAGTTGGCCAACGGCTGCATGTGCTGCACCGTGCAGGAAGAGTTCTTCCCGGTGATGCAGAAGCTGGCCGAGATGCGCGACCGCATCGACGTGGTGCTGATCGAGACCTCGGGCCTGGCCCTGCCCAAGCCGCTGGTGCAGGCCTTCCAGTGGCCCGAGATCGCCAACGTGTTCACCGTCGACTCGGTGGTCACGGTGGTCGACGGGCCGGCCGCGGCCAGTGGGCAGTTCGCCGAAGACCCGGAGGCGGTGGACGCCCAGCGCCGCGCCGACCCGAACCTCGACCACGACTCGCCGCTGCACGAACTGTTCGAAGACCAGCTCTCGGCGGCCGACCTGGTGGTGCTCAACAAGATGGACCTGATGGACGACGCCGCACGGGCGCAGGTCGAGGCGCTGATCCGCGGCGAGATCCCGCCCGAGGTCAAGATCGTCAACGCCACCGAAGGCCAGTTGCCGCTGGCG
>JAQGMQ010000774.1 GCA_028292305.1 Rhodoferax sp. | reverse complement strand
CCTGAAGGCGCTGGACATGCGCAAACGCGTCGAGGCCAAGGGCGAGCTGTTCACCTTCGAGGTCTACTGTTCGTACAACGCCGTCAAGTGTTATGCCGATGCGGTCGAGCGCGCCAAGACCGCCGATAAAGAAGCCGTGACCGCCGCGCTGGAAGCCAGCACCTGGTCCGACCACTTCATGCCCTACGGCCCCACCAAGTTCGTCAACGGCCAGAACACCGGCGGCCGCGCCGTGCTGCTGCAGGCTTCCAAAACGGGCATCGACGTGGTCTGGCCGGAAGAGTTCTCCTCGGTCAAGGCGGTGTTCCCCAAGCCCAAGCTGAGCTGAGCCCCCGCTTCGTTCCTGCCGCGTTTTCTTTCACAACCCCGAGGTCTTCCAGGTGGATCTTTCGATCATCGCTGCAGCCACGATCAACGGCATCCTGCTGGGAGGCATCTACACGCTGGTGGCCTCCGGGCTGACGCTGATCTACGGCGTCCTGCACATCATCAACTTCGCCCATGGCAGCCTGCTGATGCTGGCCATGTTCGGCGTGTACTACCTGCTGACCAAGCTCGGCATCGACCCGTATGCGGCGCTGCTGATCATGGTGCCGGCCATGTACCTGCTCGGTTATGTGCTGTACCGCTTCATGATCGGCAAGCTGTCGAACGGCAAGGACGAGAACATCCTGCTGATCACGCTCGGCCTGTCGATCCTGATCGAGAACCTGGCGCTGATGTTCTTCAAGGGCGACTCGCGCACCATCTCCGTGCCCTACATCGACAAGATGGTCGAGATCGGGCCGACGCTGGTGTCGCTGCCGAAGATCATTTCCTTCATCGCCGCGATGCTGCTGTGCGGCGCGCTCGGCCTGCTGATCCAGCGCACCGACATCGGCCGCGCCATCCGCGCCGTGGCCCGCGAGCGTGTGGGTGCGCGCCTGGTCGGCATCGACGTGGAACGCGTCTTCGCGATCTCCTACGGCATCGGCCTGGCCACACTCGGCGCCGCGGCCTGCCTGCTGATGCCGATCTTCTACGTGTCGCCCACCACGGGCCACGTGTTCGTGATGGTGGCCTTCACCGTGGTCGTGCTGGGCGGCATGGGCAGCTTCCTGGGTGCGGTGGTCGGCGGGCTGATCGTCGGGCTGACCGAATCCTTCGGCGGCCTGTTCCTGGGGGAGAGCCTGGGGCAGATCGGCATCTCGCTGATCTTCATCCTGATCCTGTTGTTCAAGCCGTCCGGCCTGTTTGGAGCCAAGCGATGAGCGCCGCGAGCCTATCCCCCCGCCAGGCCTGGCTGCTGCACGGCGGCCTGCTCGCCATCGCGCTGGTGTTCCCCTTCGTCTTCCACTCCAGCTTCGCCGTCAACTTCGGCGTGCTGGCGCTGTTCTACGCCTTCATCGGCCAGTCGTGGAACATCGCCGGCGGCTTTGCCGGGCAGCTGTCGTTCGGCCACGTGGCGTTCTTCGGCGCGGGTGCGTATGCGTCGACCATCGTGCAGATGCGCTTCGGCCTGTCGCCGTGGCTGGGCCTGCCGGCTTCGGCACTGGCCGGTGCGGCGGTCGGCGGCATCATCTCGGTGCTGTCGTTCCGCGCCGGGCTCAAGGGCTCGTACTTTGCGCTGATCACGCTGGCCTTTGCCGAGGTGCTGCGCATTGTCAGCAACTCGGTGGAGATCACCGGCGGCGGGCTGGGCATGCTGATCCCGATGAAGGCCGGCGCGGCCAACTTCCAGTTCGCCGAACGCATCGGCTTCTACTTCGTGATCCTGGCGCTGACGGTGGGCTCGGTGGCCGTGGCGCTGTGGCTCAAGCAGTCGCGCTTCGGCGCCCGGCTGGCGGCCATCCGCGAGAACGAGGATGCGGCCCGCGCGCTGGGCATCGACGTCTTCGCCGAGAAGGTCAAGGTGATGGTGCTGTCGGGTGCGATGTGCGGCGTAGGCGGCTGCTTCTTCGCCCAGTATTTCCTCTACATCGACCCGTCCATCGTGTTCGGCATCGACAAATCGGTGGAGATGCTGCTGGTCAGCATGATCGGCGGCGCGGGCACGGTGTATGGCCCGCTGATCGGCGCCATGCTGCTGGCCGGCCTGAGCGAGGCCACGCGCTCGCTGACCTCGGTGCAGGGCCTGTCGCTGGTGCTGTACGGCGCCTTGCTGGTGGTGATCATCGCCTTCCTGCCGAACGGCCTGATCGATCTTTTCAAGCGCCGCAAGCCGCGGCTGGCGAGTCCCGCGCCGCTGGCGCAAGCGGCGCAAGCGACACAGGCGGCCCTGGCCGCCAAGGTGGAGAAGTGATGCTCAAAGTCAGCGGACTGACCAAGATCTTCGGCGGCCTGCGGGCGGTCGACAACGCCAGCCTGGCGGTGGACGCGGGCCGCATCGTGGCCCTGATCGGCCCCAACGGCGCGGGCAAGACCACGATGTTCGCGTCCATCGCGGGCTTCCTGCCGCTCGATGGCGGCAGCGTCGAATTCATGGGCGAGAACATCGGCGGCCTGCCCGTGCACCAGATCGCGCGGCGCGGCATGGTGCGCACCTTCCAGATCACCCAGCCCTTTGCCCGGCTCAGCGTGCACGAGAACATCGCCGTGGGCGCCTACCAGCAGTTCAAGCGGCGCGACGAAGCCTGGGAACATGCGCGCGGCATCGCCCACCAGGTCGGCATGGGCCACATGCTGGAGCAGCCCGCCGCCGACCTCACCGTGGCCGGCCGCAAGCGGCTCGAGCTGGCGCGTGCGCTGGCCACCTCGCCCAAGCTGCTGCTGCTCGACGAGGTGATGGCCGGGCTGAACCCGTCGGAGATCGTCGAGATCATCGCCATGATCCGGCAGATCCGCGCCAGCGGCGTGACGGTGCTGCTGATCGAACACGTGATGCATGCGGTGATGTCGCTGTCGGACCACATCTACGTGTTGTCGTACGGCAAGATCATTGCCGAGGGCGCGCCGCAGGCGGTGGTGTCGAACACCGCGGTGATCGAGGCCTACCTGGGCCGGGGCGCCGCGGCGCAGATGGCCGGTCATCCGGTGGTGACCGGCGCCGCCGAAGGAACGACCCATGCCTGAAATGATCGACATCGTTGAAATGCTCGAGATCAGCCAGTTGCGCGCCGGCTACGGCAGTGTCGAGATTCTGCGCGGCATCGACCTGCGCGTGGGCAAGGGCGAGATCGTCGCCGTGCTCGGCAGCAACGGCGTGGGCAAGTCCACCTTGAACAACAACATCTCGGCGCTGTACCGGCCGTTCTCCGGCTCGATCCGTTTCCTCGGCGAGGAACTGGTCGGCCTGAGCTCGTCGGACGTGGTGCGCCGCGGCGTGATCCACGTGCCCGAAGGCCGGCGCGTGTTTCCCAACCTCAACGTGCGCGAAAACCTCGAGCTTGGCAGCCAGGTGCGCGGCAAGGCCCGGCGCGCCCAGAACATGGACAAGGTGGTCGGCATCTTCCCGCGGCTGAAGGAGCGCTTCGCGCAGCTGGCGGGCACGCTGTCGGGCGGCGAGCAGCAGATGCTCGCCATCGGCCGGGGCCTGATGTCCGAGCCCGAGCTGCTGATCATGGACGAGCCTTCGCTCGGCCTGTCACCCTTGCTGGTCGAAGAGATGTTCGCGCTGATCCAGAAGATCAACCAGGAAGGCCAGTCGATCCTGCTGATGGAGCAGAACGCGGTGCAGACGCTGGCCATCGCGCACCGGGCGTACATCATCGAAAACGGCGCGGTCGCCATGCAGGGCCCGGCCGACGTGCTCGGCCGCGACCCCGACCAGAAGAAGCGTTACCTGGGGCTGTAGCCATGGAGCCGATGCAC
>JAQGMQ010000711.1 GCA_028292305.1 Rhodoferax sp. | reverse complement strand
CCCGGCCCGGGGGTGGACACGCCCGACGATCTGGAACGGGTCCGCAAGCTGTACTGAACCGGGTTTCAAGCCCGCGCGGCATGGCCGCCGCACGGGGGAAAACGTGCCTACATTGCGCCTCTTCTGTCAGCCAGGCGCAGGGTGCCGCATGCTATCCTTCTTCAATGAAGCGCTGCGGCGAAATTGCGTCGCCAGCACCGCCACGACTTTTAAAACTCCGAGGACATCCATGAGACTGATTTTGTTGGGCGCGCCTGGCGCGGGTAAAGGCACGCAAGCCACATTCATCTGCCAGAAATACGGCATCCCACAGATCTCGACAGGCGACATGCTACGTGCCGCCGTCAAGGCCGGCACGCCGCTGGGCCTGCAGGCCAAGGCCGTCATGGAATCGGGCGCGCTGGTCAGCGACGACCTCATCATCGACCTGGTGAAAGAACGCATGGCCCAGCCCGACTGCGGCGTGGGTGCCCTGTTCGACGGCTTCCCGCGCACCATTCCGCAAGCCGAAGCCATGAAGGCTGCCGGTGTGAAGCTCGACTACGTGCTCGAGATCGACGTGCCGTTCGACGCCATCATCGAACGCATGAGCGGCCGCCGTTCACATGCGCCGTCGGGCCGCACCTACCACACCAAGTTCAACCCGCCGAAGGTGGACGGCCTGGACGATGTGACCGGCGAACCGCTGATCCAGCGCAAGGACGACGAGGAAGCCACCGTGCGCCACCGCCTGGACGTGTACAGCGCGCAGACGCGCCCGCTGGTCGACTACTACGCCAACTGGGCCAAGGCCGAACCGGAAGTCGCCCCCAAGTACCGTGCCATCAGTGGTATGGGCACGGTGGAGGAAATCACCGCGCGCGCACTGAACGCCTTGTCCGCCTGACTGCGCAAAAGCGCACCGAACAAGCCGCTCGCCGAGCGGCTTTTTGCTGTGCCCACAGGCAGGCCCGGGCGGCCTAAGCGAGCCGTGCCAGCATCAAGGCAACCCGCGCCTTGACCGGAGACAAACCACCGGCGTCCGGCAGGGTTGCGCCCGCCGTTGCCAGAATCCGCCCGCTGGTACAGCGCGTGGCACGCAACACCTGCACGCCACTTGCGCTGGCCTCCAGCAGAACGGCGTCGAGCGCGTGGTGCACGGTGCCGTTGCCCGTGGTGGCCACCACCAGACCGTCGACGCCTTGGGCAACGACGGCCCGCACCACGCCCGCGCCCGCACCGGCATGGCTCATGACGATCTCGACACGCGGCCAGTCAGCCACGGGCGTTGCCTCCACCGCGGCGGCGAGGCTGGCGTGCACGGCGGCATCTGCCGAGGTCGCATTCTTTGGCCGCGATGGCAACAGAGCCAGCCCGCCGCTGGGCCAGCTTCGCAGCTGCCGCACGGCGCCTTCTTCCACATGCCCGATGGGCCCCGCATCGCCAGAGCCGAACGCATCGAGGCGGTAGGTATGCACCTTCTGCACGTCGAACGCGCCGTGCAGCACACCCGCACAAACGGCCACGACGCCGCGCGCGCCGGGTGTGTTGGCCACCGCCACGGCGTCGAGCACGTTCTGCGGGCCATCCGGCGAAAGTGAGCTGGCCGGCCGCATCGCGCAAGTCAGCACGACCGGCTTCAACGGATCGAGCACGCACTGCAGAAAAAACGCGGTCTCCTCCAGCGTGTCGGTGCCGTGGGTGATGACGATGCCCTGCACGTCGGGCTCGGCCAGCCAATGCGCGACGCGGCGGGCCAAGGTCTGCCAGATGCCGTTGTCCATGTCCTTGCTGTCGACCTGCGCCACCTGCTCCGTGACCACTGCAAAGCCCAACTGCTGCAACGCCGGTATGGCCTCCAGCAACTGCGCCACGCCCACTTGCGCGGCGGTGTAGCCGATGTTGTCGCCCTGCGTTGCCGCCGTCCCGGCGATCGTGCCGCCAGTGCCGAGCACCACCACCTTGCCCGGCACCGACCGCACATCCATGCCACGGTTGGCGACGCTGCTCGCCATTTCGCGTGTTTTTTCTGCCATTGCTTGCAATCTTTCTAAAACTGAACAAAAATACAGGTACTGGATATTCAAACAGGTCGGCGAACTAGCTGCCCAGTGCGATTAGCCAACGCAGTCTTCCCATTCGCCGTTCACCGTTTTCCTCCACCCGGAGTCACGCCATGGATCTGACCCAGTTTCCCGCCAAGCTCACGGCACGCCAGCAACAAATTCTGGAGCTGATCCAGACCGCAGTGTCGCGCACCGGCGCGCCACCCACGCGGGCTGAAATCGCAGCCGAGCTGGGCTTCAAGTCGGCCAACGCCGCCGAAGAGCATCTGCAGGCGCTGGCACGCAAGGGCGCCATCGAACTGGTCAGCGGCACGTCGCGCGGCATTCGGCTCAAGAGCGACACGCTGCGTTCCATCAACGAATCTCGCAGCCGCTACAGCATGCCACTGCCGGGCATGGCGCAGATGGCGCTGCCACTCGTTGGCCGCGTGGCCGCCGGCTCGCCGATTCTGGCGCAGGAACACGTCGACCAGACCTACTACGTGGAAAGCAGCCTCTTCCAGTACAAGCCCGACTACCTGCTCAAGGTGCGCGGCATGTCGATGCGCGACATCGGCATCATCGACGGCGACCTGCTGGCCGTGCAGTCGGCCAAGGAAGCCAAGAACGGGCAGATCGTCGTGGCACGCCTGGGTGATGAAGTCACCGTGAAGCGCTTCCGCCGCAACAAGGACGTGATCGAGCTGCACCCCGAGAACCCCGACTTTCAGACCATCATCGTCTCACCCGGCGAACCCTTCGAGATCGAAGGGCTGGCCGTGGGACTGATCCGCAACACCATGCTGATGTAGCCGCCGGCTGCACCAGGCCGGCGCTTGCCGGCCACCATGCCACAACGGGTGGCGGGCGTTGGACTGCGTGTGTGGTCAACAACCCCGTTGCGGCGTGTCCGATCGCAATCCTGCCTGTGTTTTACCTTCTTGGTCATAGGAGTTTCACATGGGAATCGTGTTGTTTTCTGCCTCCGCGCTCTTTGACGGATTGCAGGGTGTCATGGGCTGGTTGGGCAGCTCGCGGCAGGCCCAAGTCAATCTACGGGCCGCACCGACAACGGTCGGCGCGCAGCTCAATGGGCCACGCGTATGGCACCGGGCCCGGCGTGCGCCGCTGCAGCCCGATGCGCATTTCGGGCTGCGCACCGACGTCATGGCGCGCGTGGGCAACGCAGCATTGCCTGCTGCGACCGGCCTTCGGCGTGCTGCGCAAGCAGGCACCGTGGACACGTTGAAGCTTGCCACCGAAGGCCTGCAGGCCGTGTCTGCGGCAACTGTCGCCTGGCCCCGGGACACCAACCTGCCCCGTATGTCCGTCAGAGTGCCATGTCCAGCCCGTGCCGCCCGACCGTTGCGCGTGGTCCGTGTTCTGGATTCGGCCACCGCGGCCGGCGCGTCGTCTGCGGGGCGCATGGTCATCTCCGGACGCATGGCCGATGTATGTGCCGAACTCGATCGCCTGGCTGCGCTGGAAGCCGCCGTTTCGCCCACATTTTCTTTGCAGTGAAGCACCGCCCGGCCCGCGGTCGGCGTGCCGGCAGACCGATTGCCGGTGCTCGCAACGGCAGCACTCGACCGATGTGCATCGGCGCGTTCATGGGCGAGTGAGAGGCCGCACCACGGCGCCGAAGCGTATCGCCGTGTAAATCACCCATTGCCGACTTGAGCTTGGTCCGAGCCACCGAAATCCGGCGCCTGCGCCGTGTTTGCGACGCGCGGCCGTGCGAGAGGTGGCTTGCAGCAGGCCGCGCCCCGGCGCAGAGCCGTTGTCACCAAGGCACAATGGCAGGCATGAATATTGTGATCCTTGACGACTACCAAGATGCCGTGCGCAAGCTCAACTGCGCGGCCAAACTCGAACCCTATGCGGCCAAGGTCTACACCAACACCGTCAAGGGCCTGGGGCAATTGTCGGTGCGACTCAAGGATGCGGACATCATCGTACTGATCCGCGAGCGCACCCACTTGAACCGCCAGCTGATCGAGAAGTTGCCCAAGCTGAAGATGATCTCGCAGACCGGCCGCCTGAGCTCGCACGTCGACGTCGGCGCCTGCACCGAAAACGGCATTGCCGTGGCCGAAGGTGGCGGCTCGCCGATTGCGCCCGCCGAGCTGACCTGGGCACTGATCATGGCCGCGACGCGCCGCCTGCCGCAGTACATCGGCACCCTGAAACACGGGGCCTGGCAACAGTCGGGCATGAAGGCCGGATCCATGCCGCCCAACTTCGGCATCGGCACCGTGCTCAAGGGCCGCACCATCGGCATCTGGGGCTACGGCAAGATCGGTCAGCTGATCGCCGGATACGCCAAGGCCTTCGGCATGAACGTGATGGTCTGGGGCCGCGAAGCATCGCGCGAAAAGGCACTGGCCGACGGCCTGGGCGTGGCCTTGAGCCGTGAAGCTTTTTTTGCCGAGGCCGATGTGCTTTCGCTGCATCTGCGCCTGACCGACGAAACCCGTGGCATCGTCACGCTGGACGATCTCTCGCGGATGAAGCCCACGTCCTTGCTGGTGAACACCTCGCGCGCTGAACTCATCGAGCCCGATGCATTGCTGGCCGGGCTGAACCGCGGGCGCCCCGGCATGGCCGCGGTCGACGTGTTCGAGAGTGAGCCGATTTTGCAGGGCCACGCGCTGCTGCGGCTCGAGAACTGCATTTGCACGCCACACATCGGTTATGTGGAGCAGGACAGTTATGAGATGTACTTCAACTCGGCGTTCGACAACGTGTTGAACTTCATCAAGGGCACGCCGGTGAACATCGTGAACCCGGGGGCGTTGCAAGTACGGCGCTGACTGTAACGGCACTTACTTGAGCCGCACGACGGTGATGTCACAGGGCGACACGAGTGGCTGCGCATTGCCTCTGTATTACTCCCTCTCCCGCCCGCGGGAGAGGGGACAAGACAAAAGGCCGAGCGAAGCGATGGCCGGTTTGTTCCCCGGTCCCCACCCCATCCTGGCTGGGCCTGCGATGGTGGGTGGCGGCGGGATCAGGGCGGCGTTGTTTGAGCCTCAGGCCGAGTTTAGCCAGCCCCCCCCCCGCCGACACCCGCCAGCGCAGGTTTGCCCGTCAGGGCCCCAGACTGCGGGGCGCTTTCTTTTCGTGAGGTTTCTTGTGCGCACATGTCACTCGCCCGCCGGTGCGACTACCGGCAGGCAGCGTCAACAACCGTTGACAAATCAATCAGCCATCACAACCGAACCAGACCCTTCGACAGGCTCAGGGCGAACGGGGGGAGGAGCCCCTTCGCTTATGTAAGTGCCGTTCGCGCCGACTGGGGCAGGCAACCGACGCGCGCCGGTCGCTCGGCGCCCTTCATTCGGTGTCCACCGGGCAGCGCACTTCTGCCTGGCCCGTTGGCTCAAGACAGCCTATTTGTTCTTCGGCGAGATCTTGGCTTCGATCGTGGGATCGAACAGATCGAATTCGATAAGATTGCTGTCCAGCGCGGTTGCTGGTGGGAAGCCTGCGGGCGGTTCCACCTCGGGTGGCTGCGTCGGCGAAAACGCATCGGGCAGATCGAGCATGGGGAGTTCGGGCACAGCCCCGGCTGGCGGCGGGCTGTCCATGGCCTGCAATTCGGAATTCGAGAAATCCAGATTCAGGTCCAAGTCAAGATCCAGGTCGAGCGGCTGCTTGTAAGACGGTACCTCGGCGACCGCGGGCGGCAGGTCGAGTTCCGGTAGCCTGGTGTCTGGCATGAGCAGCATCGGCTGGGTGTGCGAACCGTCGCCCATCACCGGTTCGGGCGGCAACGGTTCGTCCAGCATCATGGTGGCGTACGACGGCGCGGCCGGTGCGGCAGGAGCAGGTTTGGCCGTCAGCGGCGTTGCCACCGAAGCTGCAACGGCACTGGGCGCCAGCGGCGTGTTGAAGGTGATCGGTGCACTGCGCGACTGCCGGCCGGTGCGTGCGTCCACATCACCTGCGCCGCGGCGCACATTCGATTTGGCCACGGCGTACAGCATCAAGAATTCGCGGTAGGCCGCCAGGTCGAAAGCCGGCCCGGTGGCATCGCCTGGCGTGCGGTACAGGTTGGATTCGATCACGTCCAGCACTTGCGGCGTGCCCCAATGGCTCTCGATGCTGCGCAAGGCTGCGGGGTATTCTTCGAGCCCGCGGCCTTCGTCATTGAAAGCGGCAAACGGCGGCACGGTGCCGTTGAAAATACGGTTGAAGTCGCCGCGCAGCTGGTTGTAGTCGTCCTGCCGGCTCAGCGTGTGGTAGATCTTCAGCAGCTCGAGGTAAGCCAGCGGGCTGACCTCGATGTTCTCGTCGATGTTCTTTTTCAGCACGTCGATGGCCTGGTCGTACTGGCCGAGCGATACGAAGAAGTCGGCATGCTGCTGCACGTCGAAGAAGTCTTCGGGCGACAGGCCACGTGACGCCGAGGCGGATGCCGTGGGCACCAAAGCGGCCGGAATAGAAGCCGCCGCCAGCGCCTGTGGCAGCGTCACCGTCTTCAGTTTCTTGAGATCCTGGAACAGCGATTCGTCGATGTCCGGGTCTTCCTGCGCCGAAGCCGGCATGGCACGGGTCGCACCGCGTGGAGCGACAGGCTCGGGCTCGAGCGGCACCGCCGCGGACTGCACCCCGCGCCCAGCGATGGCGCCTGCGCCGCCCGCCGCGGCCAGGGCCGCAGCATCGGCCTCGGCCACCAGCGGATCGTTGTGGCGCGACCAGTCGGCCACCATCGCCACGGTTTTGCGCGCGCGGTTCCAGAAGAAAGCGGCGGCGGCCAAGGCTGCCAGCAGCAGCGCCAGCAGCAGGTAGACGATGTTGCTGTCGAAGCGGTTGCTTTCAAGCCGCTCGAGGCGCAGCCGCATGTCTTCGTCGTTCTTGGCCAGTTGCGCCCGCAATGCCTTGCCTTCGGCCTCCAGGGCCTGCAGGCGGACACGGTCCTTTTCGGCCTGCGGATTCTCGGGCGGCAGCTGGTTCAGGCTGCGCCATGCGGCTGTCGCGTCGGCGCGTTGCTGGGCGTTGTCGGTGGGCGCGCTCAGCAGCTCCGAGGAAGACTTGAGTTGCGACTGCCGGTCATCGGGTGCGGCCGCGGCATCCAGGCGCAAACGCGGACCAGTGCGCTCTGGTGCGGTGGCAGCGGGCGCCGGCGCGGGTGTGGATGCGGTTGCTGGCGCGGGTGTTGGCGCACTGGCGGCGCGCGGCGCCTGTTCGCGCGGACGCACCGGGCGCGGCGAAGCAGGACGGGCCGTGACCACAGGCCGGGGTGGCCTTGGCGCGGCGACGGCGCGTGGGGCGGGCGCGGGCGCAGGGCTGAACGTGGATGCTGCAGGCGCTGGCGCGGCGGCAGAAGGCTCAAGGGCTGCGGGCGCTTGCACCGGCGACGTTGCGGCGGGCGACGCGGGCGTCGTCACCACGGCTGGAATCACGGTGGGCACGGCGCTCGGGCGGGTCTCTACCGGGAAGTCGGTGAGGAAATCATATTTACGAGAAGTCGTCTGCCCGCAAGTGGAGCGCAGGTTGACGCTGACGACCGGCTCGTCAACGATGGTTGACGACCGGATGCGCACCGTGGCGGTCAGGGCCGGGGTCACGTTCTGCACCGTCACCTGCACCCGGTTGGCGTCGGCACGGCTGTCCGCGTGAAACACCTCGGCATCGAAACACTGGCCTACCGCATCCTCGGCCTGGTCCAGCCGCACATCCACCGAAAGATCGAGCGGCTGACCCAGAACCACCGCACCCCGGGCACGTCCCAACGACAGGGCCGAGCTGCCAAATGCAGCTACCAGCAGGGTGGATCCGAGTAAGGTATTTCTAAGTTTCACTGCAATTTTTTACACATCTTTTTGGATTCACGCACACCATACCATCAGAAACCACCAGTGATAATCCGCCACATGAAAATTATGTATCCACTGATCGGTATCGTTGGCGCCGGTGCGATGGGCCGTGGTATTGCGCAAATTGCAGCACAGGCGGGCAGCAGGGTCAAACTGTTCGACATGCAGGCTGACGCGATAACAACAGCCCGCAAGGCGGTTTTTGCCCAATGGGACAAGTTGGCCGAGAAGGGCCGGCTCAGCGCGGAACAGGTCGCCGCGGCAAAAGCCAATTTTGAAGAGGCCAAAGGCCTCGCCGATCTGGGGGATTGCCATCTGGTCGTCGAAGCCATCGTCGAACGGCTGGACGTGAAGCAGGCCCTGTTTGCCGACCTCGAAGCCTGTGTCGCGCCCGACGCGGTGCTGGTCAGCAACACGTCGTCGCTGTCGATCACCGCCATTGCCGCCAAGCTCAAACGGCCACAGCAGTTCGCGGGCTTTCATTTCTTCAACCCGGTGCCGCTGATGAAGGTGGTCGAGGTGATCGCCGGGCTCAAGACCGATCCGGCCATCTGCGCCAACCTGGCCACCTACGCCAGGCAGATGGGCCACACCGCGGTGCAGGCGCAGGACACGCCGGGCTTCATCGTCAACCATGCGGGCCGCGGTTACGGCACCGAGGCGCTGCGCATCGTGGGTGAAAGCGTGGCCGACTTCGCCACCATCGACCGCATCCTCAAGGACCAGATCGGCTTCAAGCTCGGTCCGTTCGAGCTGATGGACCTGACCGCGCTCGACGTTTCGCACCCGGTGATGGAATCGGTGTACCGCCAGTACTTCGAAG
>JAQGMQ010000710.1 GCA_028292305.1 Rhodoferax sp. | reverse complement strand
GAACGTTTACATCAATCTCCCGGCTGGTTGAGCCGGTCGTCGATTTCGTCCGGTACATGCCGCCGCCGGTTTTTGGCGCGTTGGCGGTAGCCGTTCTCGGGCTCTATGACCCGGCGAAGTTGGCGATCATCTTCATCGGCACGTTTTTCCAGATGGTGCTGATGGTGGCCGAAGACGTGCGCCGGGTGCCGATGTCGCAGATCGAGGCCGCGCAGACCATGGGCGCCACGCGCCGCGAGGTGCTGGAAAAGGTGATCCTGCCGTCGGCCAAGCCGGCGCTGCTGGACACCTTGCGCGTCACCATGGGCTGGGCCTGGACCTACCTGGTGGTGGCCGAACTGGTGGCCGCCAACTCGGGCCTGGGCTTTGCCATCCTGAAGGCGCAGCGTTTTCTGCAGACCGACAAGATCTTCGCCGGCATCTTGCTGATCGGCTTCATCGGCCTGGCCATCGACCAGCTGTTCCGCCTGCTGCACCGCAAGGCTTTTCCGTGGCTCCACGGTCGTTGACTTGTTGAACCCGAAGCTTATGAAAATCGAATGCAAGAACGTCTGGAAGTTCTTCGGTGAAGCCGCGGCGCTCAACGACGTGAACCTGGGCATCGCCGACAACGAGTTCATCACGCTGGTGGGCGCCTCGGGCTGCGGCAAGTCGACCCTGCTGCGCACCCTGGCCGGGCTGGAAACCCACAGCCGCGGCGATGTGCTGGTCGACGGCCGGCCCATCACCGGGCCGGGGCAGGACCGGGCCATGGTGTTCCAGCACTACAGCCTCTACCCCTGGCTGCGTGTGGCCGAGAACATCCGCTTCTGCCGCCAGCTGAACGCCCACACCGCGGGCCGCAGCAGCGGCGACGTGGAAGCCGCCTCGGGCCGCGCCGATGCGCTGCTGCAGCTGATGGGCCTGACGGCCTCGGCCAGCGCCTTCCCCAACCAGCTCTCGGGCGGCATGCAGCAGCGCGTGGCCATAGCGCGCGCGCTGATGGGCAAGCCGCAGATCCTGTTGATGGACGAGCCCTTCGGCGCGCTCGATGCGCAGACCCGCGAGGTGATGCACGACCTGATCCTGCATGTGCACCACCTGGAGCGCAGCACCATCGTCTTCGTCACGCACGACGTGGAAGAGGCCATCTACCTCGGCCACCGCGTGGTGTTGATGGCGCCGCGCCCGGGCCGCATCGACTCCATCTACGACGTGCCACTGCCGGCACGGCGCCAGCAGGACATGAAGCTCGCGCCCGAGTTCCTGCGGCTGAAGCGCCAGCTGCTGGACCGCATCCGCGAAACCTCCGGCATGAAGACCGACCTCGAACAACTGCAGCGGCTGAGCCACGCCGCCGACGAAAGGACAAGCTCATGAAACCTGATAACGCAACCCTGTGGGAGGAGACGCTCCCCGGCGGCCACCACTGGTCGGGCCGCCTGCGCCGCGGCACGGCCCTGCGCCTGACCGCGCTGCAGGCCGGCGCCAATGTATCGGCGCTGTTCTACAACGCCGAGCAGCCGCTCGAGCGCTACAACATGCCCGACACGCTGAAGTCGCAGCACACGGCCTTCCTCACCGCGGGCTACGTCTGCCAGTCGGACATGGGCCGGGTGTTGTGCTCGATCACCGCCGACAGCCTGGGCTGGCACGACACCTGGTGCGGCGTGAGCGATGCCGCCATGGTGCGCGCGCGCTTCGGCGAACGGCGCTACCAGCAGGCCCAGAACGCCATGCTGCGCAACGGCCGCGACAACCTGCTGATCGAGCTGGCCAAGTGGGGCCTGGGCGTGCGCGACCTGGTGCCGTGCGTCAACTTCTTCAGCAAGGTGGTGCCCGACGCCGACGGCACGCTCACGCATGTGGCCGACCACAACCTGGCCGGTGACTTTGTTGACCTGCGCTTCGAGATGGACACGCTGGTGGTGCTGAGCAGCGCGCCGCATCCGCTCGATCAGCGCGCCGAATACGCGCCGGCCGATGTGCGCCTGTCGGCCTTTCGCGCCGCCCCCGTGGCCGCCGACGACCCCTGCCGCGTGCAGTGCCCACAGAACGGCCGCGCCTTCACCAACACCGAACGTTATTGCGGAGCCTTGGCATGAATACCTTGCTGGAAAGTTCCCTGGAAGCCAGCCACGCCGTGCGCGACCAGACCTGCCTGGCCGGCGAGCCGTGGATGGCCACGCTGCGCGCCGGGCAGACGCTGCGCATCCTCGACCTCGAAGGCAACCAGGCGGTGGACACCCTGTTCTACAACGCCGCCGACGGGGCCGAGCGCTACAGCGCCACCGACACCATCGCCAGGAACGGCCAGCTGTACCTGGGCCTGGGATCGAAGCTGTATTCGAACGACGGGCGCGTGATGCTGACCATCGTGGCCGACACCTGCGGCCGGCACGACACGCTGGGCGGCGCCTGCTCCAGCGAAAGCAACACGGTGCGGTACGCGCTCGACAAGCGCCCCATGCACAGCTGCCGCGACAGCTTCATGCATGCCATCTGCCACTGCGCGGAAGCCGGGCTGCTGGGCCTGGGCAAGCGCGACATCGCGCCCAACATCAACTTCTTCATGAACGTGCCGGTCACGCCCGAAGGCCACCTTAGCTTCGAGGACGGCATCTCCGGCGCAGGCAAATACGTGGAGCTGCGCGCCGAGATGGACGTGGTGGTGCTGATCTCGAACTGCCCGCAGCTGAACAACCCCTGCAACGGCTACAACCCGACGCCGATCCGGCTCCTGGTCTGGGACTGACCGCCGACTTCGCCACGCCCGCGGGACGACCCGCGACGCGCTCCCCCCGGCGGGACGGCCCGCCTCCTGAGTTGCCCCCATGTTCGATACCGTTCTGATCGCCAACCGCGGCGCCATCGCCTGCCGCATCATCACGACCCTGAAGGCGCTGGGCCTGCGCTCGGTGGCCGTGTATTCCGAAGCCGATGCCGACGCACTGCATGTGGCCATGGCCGATGCCAGCGTCTGCATCGGCCCGGCGCCCGCCGCGCAGAGCTACCTCGATCCGCAGCGCATCCTCGACGCGGCGCGCGCCACGGGGGCCGGTGCCATCCACCCCGGCTACGGCTTCCTGTCGGAAAACCCGGCCTTCGCCCAGGCGGTTGAGGACGCGGGCATCGCCTTCATCGGGCCGACCGCCGCGCAGATGCGCGCGTTCGGCCTGAAGCACACCGCGCGTGCGCTGGCCGAGGCGCAAGGCGTGCCCTTGCTGCCCGGCAGCGGCCTGCTGGCCGACGTGGCCCAGGCCCATGCCGAGGCCGAGCGCATTGGTTACCCAGTGATGCTGAAGAGCACCGCCGGCGGCGGCGGCATCGGCATGCGGCTGATCCGCGGCGCGGCCGAGATGGGCCCGGCCTTCGAGGCCGTGCAGCGGCTGGCGCAGGCCAACTTCAAGGACGCCGGCCTGTTCCTGGAGAAGTTCGTCGAGCGCGCGCGGCACATCGAAGTGCAGCTGTTCGGCGACGGCGCCGGCACGGTGGTGGCGCTGGGCGAACGCGATTGCTCGGCCCAGCGCCGCAACCAGAAGGTGATCGAGGAAACGCCGGCGCCCGGCCTCGGCGACGCGACCCGCGCCGCGCTGCAGGCCACCGCCGTGCGGCTGGCACAGGCCGTGGACTACCGCTCGGCCGGCACGGTGGAATACGTGCTCGACGCCGACACCGGCGCGTTCTACTTCCTCGAAGTCAACACCCGATTACAGGTGGAGCATGGCGTGACCGAGCAGGTCACCGGTGTCGACCTGGTGGCCTGGATGGTGCGGCTGGCGCGCGGCGACGTGTTCCAGCTGCAGGTGCCCGCGCCACGCGGCGCCTCGATCCAGGTGCGGCTGTATGCCGAAGACCCGGCGCGCAACTTCCAGCCTTGCGCGGGCGGGTTGACGGAGGTGGCGTTTCCGGACGGGGCCATCGCCGGGCCATCGCCGGATGGCGCCCAGCGGGTTCGGGTCGACACCTGGGTGGCCACCGGCGGCGAGGTGCCGCCGCATTACGACCCGCTGATCGCCAAGCTCATCGTCACCGGCAGCGACCGCGCCGATGCCGTGCAGAAGCTGCAAGCGGCACTGGCCGCCACCCGCCTGGCCGGCATCGAAACCAACCTGCGTTGGCTGCGCACGGTGGTGGCCGATCCGGTGTTCGTCGAAGGCCGCATGGTGACCGCCAGCCTGGCCGGCATCAGCTACCGGCCCCAGGCGCTGGAGGTGCTCGACTCGGGCGTGCAGACCACCGTGCAGGACCACCCCGGCCGCGTCGGCTACTGGGCCGTGGGTGTGCCGCCCAGCGGGCCGATGGACGACCTGGCCATGCGGCTGGCGAACCGCCTCGTCGGCAACGCGGAACACACCGCCGCGCTGGAATGCACGTTGAGCGGGCCGAGCCTGCGTTTTCACGCTGACACGCTGATCGCGGTTTGCGGTGCGGCAATGAAAGCGACGGTCGACGGCGCACCGCTGGCGTGCTGGACTTCGTTCACCGTCAAGGCCGGCAGCGTGCTGAAGCTCGGCGCGGTGCAGGGCGGCGGTGCGCGCACCTACCTGGCGGTGCGCGGCGGCTTCGATGTGCCGCTCTACCTGGGCAGCCGCTCGACCTTCACGCTGGGCCAGTTCGGCGGCCACGCCGGGCGCACACTGCGCACCGGCGACATGCTGCACGTTGCCAGCGATGCCAGCGCTGCGCCGCTGAAGTCTTTGCCTGGGGACATCGTGCCGGCCTACACCAACCGCTGGGACATCGCCGTGTTGTACGGCCCGCACGGTGCGCCCGATTTCTTCACCGATGCCGACGTGGCCACGTTCTTCTCGGCCGACTGGCAGGTGCACTACAACTCCAGTCGCACCGGCGTGCGCCTCATCGGCCCGAAGCCCACGTGGGCGCGGCGCGACGGCGGCGAGGCCGGCCTGCATCCTTCGAACATCCACGACAACGCCTATGCCATCGGCGCGATCGACTTCACCGGCGACATGCCCGTCATCCTGGGGCCGGACGGGCCAAGCCTGGGCGGCTTTGTCTGCCCGGCCGTGGTGCTGGCCTGCGAGCGCTGGAAGCTGGGCCAGCTGCGGCCCGGCGACGTGGTGCGCTTTCGCTGCGTCACCGCCGATGAAGCCATGGCGCTGCAGGCGGCGCAGGCCCGGCGCATCGATGGTCTGACCTGGACGCCGCCGTCGATTCCACTGCGCACGGAAGCCGTGGGCTCGCCCATCCTGGCGCAACGCCCGGCCCGCGGCGAACAGCCGGCGCTGGTGTTGCGCCAGGCGGGTGACCGTTATGTGCTGGTGGAGCTGGGCGATGCGGTGCTCGACATCGCGCTGCGCCTGCGGGTGCACGGCCTGATGCAGGCGCTGCAGGCTGCGCAACTGGCCGGCATCGTCGACCTGACGCCCGGCATCCGTTCGCTGCAGATCCACTTCGAGCCGCGGCAGCTGTCGCGCGCCCGGCTGATCGATGCCGTGTTCGCGGCGGACGAAGCCCTGGGCGACACCGACGACCTGGTGGTGCCGTCACGCACGGTGTACCTGCCGCTGTCATGGGACGACAGCTCCACCCGTCTGGCGATCGAAAAATACATGCAGTCGGTGCGGCCCGATGCGCCCTGGTGCCCAAGCAACATCGAGTTCATCCGCCGCATCAACGGCCTGGCCGACATTGCCGCCGTGCAGCGCGCGGTGTTCGACGCGGCCTACCTGGTGCTGGGCCTGGGCGACGTGTACCTGGGCGCGCCGGTGGCCACGCCGCTGGACCCACGTCACCGGCTGGTGACCACCAAGTACAACCCGGCCCGCACCTGGACACCCGAGAACGCCGTGGGCATCGGCGGCGCCTACCTGTGTGTCTACGGCATGGAAGGCCCGGGCGGCTACCAGTTCGTCGGCCGCACGCTGCAGATGTGGAACCGCTGGCGCGACGCGGACAGCGGCGCACCGGCGTTCGAGGCCGGCAAGCCCTGGCTGCTGCGCTTCTTCGACCAGATCCGCTTCTACCCGGTGGGTGAGGAAGAACTGCTGCAGATCCGCCGCGACTTCCCCGCCGGGCGGTATCCGCTGCGGGTGGAAGAAGGCACGTTCAGCCTGCGCGGCTACCGGGGCTTCCTGGCCGACAACGCGAACGACATCGGCGCCTTCAAGGCCTTGCAGGCGCAGGCCTTCGCCGCCGAGCGCGAACGCTGGCGCGTGGCCGGCCAGGCCGAATACGTGGGGGAAGTGGAGCTGCCGGCCAGCGCCGCATCAGCCGATGACTTGCCAGCCGGCGCGCGGGCCGTGGCTACGGCCGTGCCGGGCAGCGTCTGGAAGCTGCTGGTGCAGGAAGGCGATGTGGTGGCCGAGGGTGATGCGCTGGTGATCGTCGAGTCGATGAAGATGGAGTTCACCGTGAGCGCGCCGTGTGCCGGCCGGGTGCTGCGCATGGCCTGCCGCGAAGGCGGCGCCGTGGCGGCGGGCCAGGCCGTGTCGGTGATCCAGGCCTGATCGCTCAGACTATCGAGCGCCTGTGCTAGGACAAAGCGCAGCTCAAGTCAGCTCACCGGCGATCGTCGCGATCGCCGCGTCGTCCACGGTCGTCGTCACGACCGTGTTTGTCATGTTTGTCATGGCCATACGCGTGACCGGGGGGGCCACGGCGGTCATCGCGCCAGTCTTCGCGGCGGCCTTCACGCCAGCCCGG
>JAQGMQ010000060.1 GCA_028292305.1 Rhodoferax sp. | reverse complement strand
TGGCCATCCTCGTGATGCCCTGGACTTCGGCTTCGCTCAACATCGGCATCGCCTGTGTGGTGGTCGGCATCGGCGCCTGGTTTGCGGCGCGGGCGGGCGCGTTCAAGAACGACACCACCATCGCCGGCGTGGTGTGTGTGGTGTCGCTGCTGTTGCTGGTTTTCGTGGCCTACCCGATCGGGCGCATGCTGCTGGCGGCGTTCATCGACCAGAACGGCAAATGGGTGGCGAGCAGCGCGTTCGAGCGCTTCTTCAACGCCGACGTGTGGGGCACGGGCTGCGTCACCGGCAACGTGCGCTGCGGCGTGGCCATCAACTCGATGACGCTGGCGATTCTGGCTGGTGGGCTCAGCACAATGTTCGGCTTTGCGCTGGCGCTTTTGGCCGAGCGCGGCGCGCACCGCAACAAGGTGTGGCTGCGCATCCTGTCGATCCTGCCGGTGGTGACGCCGCCGTTCGTCATCGGCCTGGCCATCATCATTTTGTTCGGCCGCACCGGCATCGCCACGCAGCTGCTCAGCGAATGGTTCGGCGTGCCGCGTTCGCGCTGGATCTACGGCCTGCCGGGTGTGTTGCTGGCGCAGACCATCAGCTTCACGCCGCTGGCGTTTCTGCTGATCGGCGGCGCGTTGCGCCTGGTGAGCCCCACGCTCGAAGAAGCCGGCCAGGTGCTGCGCGGCTCGCCGTGGCATGTGTTCCGCACCGTGACCTGGCCGCTGGTGCGCCCGGCGATTGCCAACGCCTTCCTGCTGGGCTTCGTGGAAAGCCTGGCCGACTTCGCGAATCCGCTGGTGCTGTCGGGCAATTTCGAAGTGTTGTCGACCAAGATCTTCTTCGCCATTGCCGGCGCGCAGCAGGACGCATCGCGCGCCGCGATCCTGGCGCTGACCTTGCTGCTGCTCACCGTGAGTGTGTTCGCACTGCAGCAGAAGTGGCTGGGCACCGCTTCTTACACCTCGGTGGGTGGCAAGGGCGACAACGGCTTTCCCGCGCCGCTGCCCAAGGGCGTGAAGTGGGGCGCCATCGCATTGGTCACGCCGTGGGTGTTGCTGACCGTGGTGTCGTACGGCGTGATCCTGGTTGGTGGCTTCGTGAAGGACATCGGCCGCTTCGACCTCACGCCCACGCTGGCCCACTTTGGCACCGGCTTCGGTTTTAATTTCGACGGTGGTCTGCACCTCACCGGCTCGGCCTGGAGCAGCCTGTTCACCACGCTCGGCGTGGCGGCCGTGGCGGCGCCGTTGACGACCGCGTTCGGCGTGCTGGCGGGGTATGTGGTGAGCCGCCATGTGTTCGTGGGCCGGCGGGGTTTCGAGTTTTTGACGATGGTGAACTTCGCGGTGCCGGGCACCGTGCTCGGCGTGGCCTACATCGTGGCCTTCAACGTGCCGCCGCTCGAATTCACCGGCAGCTTCGCGATCATTGTCATCTGCCTCACCTTCCGCAACATGCCGGTGGGCGTGCGCTCCACGGTGGCCTCGTTGTCGCAACTGGACCGCTCGCTGGACGAAGCTTCGGCCACGCTGCGCGCCAGCACTTCGCGCACTTTCATCAAGGTGGTGCTGCCTTTGCTGCGGCCGGCCATCATCGCCAGCACGGTGTTCGGCTTCACCCATGCCATCACGGCGGTGAGTGCGGTCATCTTTTTGGCGACGGCCCGGCACAACCTGGCCACGGTCTACATCGCCGGCCGCGTCGATGCGGGCGAATACGCGCTGGCCATCGCCTATTCGTCGGTGCTGATCGTGATCATGCTGTTCTGCGTGCTGATGATCCAGCGCATCGTGGGCACGGCCGATCTGGGCCGCCGCACGGCCGGCAGCTAGAAATGTCACGCACCCCCAAGTCGCTCACTTCGTGTAGCTCTCGCCACTCCCTTGCAGGGGGCGACACCAGCGGCCTGGCAAAGCCAGTTTCGCGGTGCCTCTGGAATGAGGCAGGCGCTTTCGCCGAGGGCGAGGCGGCTGGACGATGGGCCAACTCGTTGTCCAACAATTACAAATGCAGGAGCAAAAAATATGGCGCAATCCCCCATTGCGGTGGAATTCAAGCAGGTGGTCAAACGGTTCGGCCCGGTGGTGGTGTTGCCGCCGCTCGATCTGTCCATCGCCAAGGGCGAACTGGTCACGCTGCTCGGCCCCTCGGGCTGCGGCAAGACTACGCTGCTGCGGCTGATCGCGGGGCTGGAGCTGCCGTCCGAGGGCACGATCCGCATCGACGGCCGTGACGTGACCGGCATGTCGGCCAACCAGCGCGACGTGAGCCTGGTGTTCCAGTCGTACGCGCTGTTTCCGCACATGAACGTGCTCGACAACGTCTGTTATGGCCTGACCGCCTCGGGCATCAAAAAGCCGCAGGCCGTGGAGATGGCGCGGGCCAAAATGGAGCTGCTGGGCATTGCCGATCTGGGCGACCGGCTGTCGTCGCAGCTCTCTGGCGGCCAGCAGCAGCGCGTGGCCGTGGCGCGTTCGCTGGTGCTCGAGCCGGCGGTGCTGATGTTCGACGAGCCGCTGTCCAATCTTGACGCCAAGCTGCGCCGCAAGGTGCGCCAGGACATTCGCGACCTGCAGCAGAACCTGAACCTCACCGTGGTCTACGTGACCCACGACCAGGAAGAAGCGCTGGCCGTGTCCGACCGCATCCTGGTCATGGAAAAAGGCCGCATCGCCGCCATGGGCGCGCCGCGCGAGCTGTACGAGGCGCCGACCACCCGCTTCATCGCCGACTTCATCGGCGACGCGAATCTGATCAACGGCGAGCTGGTGCATGTGAACGGCCAGCACTACTTCCGTGCCGACAACGTCGACGTCGCCGTGCTGCCGCCGCCCGGCATGGCCGACGGCCCGGTGGCCCTGGCCATCCGGCCGCACCGCATCCAGCTGGGCGAAAAAGAAGGCAGCGTGCTGCCGGGCCAGGTGCTGCGCCAGGCCTACCTCGGCAGCCGCATGGAAAGCCTGGTGGCCACGCCGCTGGGCGAGCTGCTGGTGTTCAGCGACGCGCTGCAGCCCGTGGCCGGGCCGGGGCAGCATGTGGGCGTGCACTTCGCGCCTGGCGATGCGCGGGTGACGCGGCGCTGATAGTCAAAACGCCCTTTTCCCGGCATGGCTCGGGGTACGCCGTGGCTTGACGGGGTGTAATCGAAAGATTACACTTGCACATGTTTTCTGTCAGGTCACTTTCAGAGTTCACCGCCTGGCACGACAAGCTTGCCGATGCCGCCGTGCGAGGTGTGGTTGCGGCCAGGATCAAACGGTTGGAGCGTGGATTGATGGGAGATGTCGAGCCTGTTGGCGAAGGCGTGTCGGAACTGCGCATTCACTTTGGCGCAGGGTGGCGCGTGTATTTCACCCAGCGCGGCACCCGGCTGATCGTGTTGCTGGCGGGTGGTTCGAAGCGCTCGCGGCCTTGCTGGATTGAAAGGAAAAGCCATGGTTAAACGCATCAAGGTGGACGATCTCCCTGAGTTCGACGCTGCACCTTATCTCGACAGCGAGGTGGCCATTGCGGCCTATCTGACGGACATCCTCGAGGCAAACGATGCCGCGCTGCTGGCGGCAGCACTGGGCGACATTGCCCGCGCGCGCGGCATGACCGAGATTGCGAAATCCGCCGGCATCACGCGCGAAGCCTTGTACAAGGCCTTGCGCCCGGACAGTGCGCCCCGCTTCGATACCGTGAGCCGTGTCTGCGCGGCACTTGGCGTGCGTCTGGTCGCGCAACCTCTGCACGTCTGAGGTAAAGCCTCAGCGCTGCGTCGCCTCCACCAGCGCCTGCAGCTTCGCCCGCGCCGCGCCCGACTCGATCGCCGTGCGGGCCAGCACCAGCCCATCGGCCATCGAAGCGGCCACGTTGGCCGCATACAGCGCCGCACCCGCATTCAAAATGACGATATCCCGCGCCGCGCCGCGTTTGTCGTCCAGCACGCCGAGCAACATGGCGCGTGACTCTTCAGGGGTTTCGACGCGCAGGGCGCGGTGGCTGGCCATGGTCATGCCGAAGTCTTCGGGGTGGATCTCGTATTCGGTGATCTCGCCGTTCTTCAATTCACCCACCACAGTGGCCGCGCCCAGGCTGACTTCGTCCATGCCGTCCTTGCCGTAGACCACCATGGCGTGTTCGGCGCCCAGGCGTTGCAGCGCGCGAATCTGGATGCCCACCAGATCCTGGTGGAACACGCCCATCAGAATGTTCGGCGCGCCGGCCGGGTTGGTCAGCGGGCCGAGGATGTTGAACACGGTGCGCACGCCGAGCTCCTTGCGCACCGGGGCCACGTTCTTCATGGCCGGGTGGTGGTTGGGCGCGAACATGAAGCCGATGCCGACTTCGGCGATGCATTCGGCGATGCGCGCCGGTGGCAGGTTGATGTTGACGCCCAGGCTCTCCAGCACGTCGGCGCTGCCGCTGCTGCTGCTGACGCTGCGCCCGCCGTGTTTGCTCACCTTGGCGCCGGCCGCGGCCGCCACGAACATGCTGCAGGTGCTGATGTTGAAGGTGTGCGAACCATCGCCGCCGGTGCCCACGATGTCGACCAGGTGGGTCGGGTCGGCCACGTGCACCTTGGTGGAATACTCGCGCATCACCTGGGCGGCGGCGGTGATCTCGCCGATGGTTTCCTTCTTCACGCGCAGGCCGGTGATCAGCGCGGCCATCATTACCGGCGACATCTCGCCGCTCATGATCATGCGCATCAGGTGCAGCATTTCGTCGTGGAAGATTTCGCGGTGTTCGATGGTGCGCTGCAGCGCTTCCTGCGGGGTGATCTTGTGGCTGTTGGGCATGGCGGTCTCCTCTTGTTTGCTTTGAAATCAGCGTGTCGGGTTGTCGGTCAGGGCGAGCTTGATGCCGAAGGCGATGAACATCGCGCCGGCGATGCGGTCCAGCCAGTGCATGGCGTGTTGCACCTTGCCGCGGCCCGCCAGCCAGGCGGCGGTCATGGCCCAGCCGATGTTCACCGGGATGGCGTTGACGTTGAACAACGTGCCCAGCAGCAGAAAGGCCAGCGGCGTTTTGGCTGTGCCGGGCGCGATGAACTGCGGCACGAAGGCCAGGAAGAACAGCGCCACTTTCGGGTTCAGCACGTTGGTCCAGAAGCCACCGACAAGCACGGTCTTCAAGTCTGCAGGTGTTGACTGCAGGGCGGTCGGCGCACGCGGGCCTGTGGCGGCAGGCGCACGCGACAGCAGCATCCTGGCGCCGATCCACAACAGGTAGGCGGCCCCGGCCCATTTGAGCACTGTGAACGCCGTGGTCGACGCGGCCATCAGCGCGCTCACGCCCACGGCCGCGGCAATGATGTGCACGAAGCAGCCAGCGGTGATGCCGAACCCGGCGACGATGCCTGCGCGCACACCGGAGCGCAGCGCATGCGTCACGATGTACACCACATCGGGGCCGGGCGTGAGGTTCAGCAACCAGCCGGCGGCGATGAAGAGCAGTAGGTGGTGCAGATCCGGCATCACGCTTGCTCCAGCGTCAGGCTTTGAAGAAGGATCGCACCGCGGCAATCGCGCGGTCGATGCCGGCCGAATCGACATCCAGGTGCGTGACGAAGCGCAGTTGGTAGAGCCCGAGCGCCAGCACGCCGTGGCGCTTCAGATGCGCGAGCAGGTCGGCCGAGCGTTCGCGTGCGCCACCGGTGAGTTCGACGAACAGGATGTTGGTCTGTGGCGTTTCCACCTGCAGGCCATCGATGCCGGCCAGGCCGTCCGCCAGCCGTTTGCAGTTGGCGTGGTCGTCGGTGAGCCGGTCGACGTGGTTGTCCAGCGCGTGCAGTGCGCCCGCCGCCAGCACACCCGCTTGCCGCATGCCGCCGCCGACCATCTTGCGCAGCCGGTGGGCGCGCTTGATGAAGTCGCGCGAGCCGCACAGCACCGAGCCCACGGGCGCGCCCAGGCCTTTGCTGAAACACACCGAAACGCTGTCGAAGCAGCCGGCGATGCGCCGTGCTTCGTGGAACACTTCATCGCCGCTGAGCGCGGCCTGCGCCGTGGCGGCGTTGAACAACCGTGCGCCGTCGAGGTGCCGCGCCAACCCGCGGTGTTGGGCCAGTTGCGTCGCGGCCAAGACCTGGTCGAAGGGCAGCAGCTTGCCGCCGATGGTGTTCTCCAGCGCCAGCAGCCGGGTGCGCGCGTAGTGCACGTCGTCGGGTTTGATGGCGGCTTCGATGGCGGCCAGCGCCAGCATGCCGTCGGCCTGGTGTTCGAGCGGCTGCGGCTGCACGCTGCCCAGCACGGCCGCGCCGCCGCCTTCCCAGCGGTAGGCATGGGCCATCTGGCCGACGATGTATTCGTCGCCGCGCTGGCAATGCGCGAGGATGGCGCAGAGGTTGCTCTGCGTGCCGGTGGGCACGAACAGCGCAGCCTCGAAGCCGAGCCTTTCGGCCAGCGTGGTTTGCAGCAGGTTGATGCTCGGGTCGTCGCCGAACACGTCGTCGCCCAAAGGCGCGGCGGACATCGCGTCGCGCATGGCCGCGGTGGGCCGGGTGACGGTGTCGCTGCGCAAGTCAACGATGGGGGACTCTACATGTGATGGCACATTGGCCTCCGTTTCAGTGGTTCAACGCACCAGGAAATTCTTCAGCATGGCATGGCCGTGCTCGGTCAATATCGATTCCGGGTGGAACTGCACGCCTTCGATGTCCAGCGTCTTGTGCCGCACGCCCATGATCTCGCCGTCTTCGGTCCGCGCGGTCACGGCCAGCACGTCGGGGCAATCGTCCTTGTCGATGGCCAGCGAGTGGTAGCGGTTCACCGTGAACTGCTCTGGCAGGCCGGCAAACACACCTTCGCGCGTGGTCGTGATGACGCTGGTCTTGCCGTGCATCAACTGCTGCGCCCGCACGATGCGCCCGCCGAACGC
>JAQGMQ010000673.1 GCA_028292305.1 Rhodoferax sp. | reverse complement strand
ACGTACGGCGACCCGGCCAAGGCCAATCCCTACCACTACAACCACCTGCCCGAGATCACGGTGAATCCCGATGGCACTGCGTCCATCAAGAAGCACTACTGCCTGGGCCGCATCTCCCACGAGCTGGTGCAGGTCATGCCGGACAACCGCACCACCATCATGGGTGACGACTTCACGAACGGCGGCTTCTTCATGTTCGTCGCCGACAAGGAGAAGGACCTCTCCGCGGGCACGCTCTATGTGGCGAAGTACGACGCCGGCTATTCCATCGACACCGCCGCACCCGCGACGAAGATGTCCTGGATCAAGCTCGGCCACGCGACCAGCGCCGAGATCGAGAGCCTTGCCAACACAGTCAAGCCGGCCGACATCATGTCGGTGCTGAAGACCGACCCGGCGGATAGCGCGTACACGAAGGTCATCGTGGACGGGGTCGTGAACTGGATCAAGCTGAACGCGGGCATGGAGAAGGCCGCGGCCTTCCTCGAGACGCACCGCTACGCGAACATGGTAGGGGCCAGCATGGGCTTCACCAAGCTCGAGGGCACCACGGTCAATATCAAGGACAAGGTGGCGTACTCGGCGCTGCAGAACATCCAGGCCTCGATGGTGCGTGGCAACGCGGCCTGGCGCGAATCGACCGGCATCACGGTCGAGAAGGCGATCGTGGCCGGCGGCGTGATGTCGCATCAACTGGCTGGGGCGCAGAAGGACACCGGAGGCCTGGCGATCGCGTCGGAGTGGGTGCCCGTGCAGACGAAGATGCTGTTCGTGGGCGAGGACATCGCGGCTGACGCGCTGGGCAATGTGGCCAATCCCGACAAGGTCGCGAACCCCGACAACCTCAAGTTCTCGGAAAAGCTCCGCACCTTGTTCATCGGCGAGGACAGCGGCAGCCACGTCAACAACTTCCTCTGGGCCTACAACGTCGACACCAAGAAGCTGTCGCGCATCATGTCGATCCCGGCTGGCGGCGAATCCACCGGCCTGCATGCCGTGGACGAGATCAACGGCTGGACGTACATCATGAGCAACTTCCAGCACGCCGGCGACTGGAGCAGCGCGCTGCACAGCAAGGTGCAGGCCACGCTCGACCCGCTGATCAAGGCCAACTACAAGGACCGCTTCGGGGCCTCGGTGGGGTACTTGACGGGCGATCTGACGGCGATGCAGACGACGGCCTGATGGCTGATTGAGCGGCGCGGCAACGCGCTGCTGCAATAAAAAGGCGGCCCGATGGCCGCTCTTTTATTGGATGACCGTTGGCCATGCGACCCGTCATTCAGCCCACGGATCAATGATCGAAACCCGCGTCCCCCTGAAATAATCGCGCACATTGCCAGAACACGCTGCTTCGGTGCCGGCCTCAAGGGCTCCGAGACCACGTTGGTGTCGAGAACGATCATTCGAAATCGGCCGGAACGATGGGCCGCCTGTCTAGACGGATATCCAGTTCGACGCCGCCCATTTCGCGCCCGATGGCGGCAAGCGCCGAACCCAAGCCCTGGGTTGGACGCACCGCGCTTTCCAGGATCAAACGAATTCCATTTGACATCGAATGGCGGCGTGCCACCCGCGTCCATGCCAATGCTTCTCTTAGACTCCCCCCACAACCACAGGAGACAACGTGAGCGACATCTTCATCACCGGCGGCGGCGGGTTCATCGGGTACCGGCTGGCACAGGCGCTGCTGCAACGCGGGGCACTCCAGGGTGCAAACGGCACGGCCAGCCCCATCGGCCAGATCACCCTGTTCGACGCCGCGTTTCCGCCCCACACCGACCCGCGCCTGAACTGCGTCACCGGCAACATCGCCGAGCCCGGTGCCGTGGCCCGCGCCATGCGGCCCGACACCGGCGTGGTGTTCCATCTGGCGGCCGTGGTCAGCAGCGCGGCCGAGGCCGACTTCGAACTGGGCATGCGCGTCAACCTGGCCGGCACGCTGGCCGTGCTCGACGCGAGCCGCGCCCTGCACCAGGTGCCGCGCGTGGTCTACGCCAGCTCGGGCGCAGTGTTCGGCGGCGAGATGCCGGCGTCAGTGGACGATGACTTCACGCCGCTGCCCGAGACTTCCTACGGCACGCAGAAGCTCATCGGCGAACACCTGCTCACCGACTACACCCGCAAGGGCTTCATCGACGGCCGCGCGCTGCGCCTGCCGACCGTGATGGTGCGGCCGGGCAAACCCAACGCCGCGGCGTCGTCGTTCTGGAGCGGCATCGTGCGCGAGCCGCTGAACGGCGTGCGGGCCGTCTGCCCCGTGGCGGCCGAGACCACCGGCTGGCTGCTGTCGGCACGCAAGGTGGTCGAAGCCTTCATCCACGCCGCCGAGTTGCCAAGCGAAGCCTGGGGCGTGCGCCGCGCCATCAACCTGCCCGGCAGCGCCGTGTCGGTGAACCAGATTCTGGCCGCGCTGCGTGCTGTGGCCGGCCCGGCCGTTGCATCACGCGTTGACTTCGTGCCCGACGCGCGCATCGAAGCCATCGTGCGCACCTGGGCGCCCCGCTACGACGCCGCCCGCGCGCTGGGCATGGGCTTCACAGCCGATGCCGAAATGGAATCGGTGATCCGCGACTACATCGCAAGCGAAAACATCGACCTGGAAAAGACGGGCGCCGCGGACTGAGCGGCACCCAGGCATGCCACCCGAGGTGGCTGCCGGTTGGGTCCCCGGCGCTCAGGCCCGGCTGTCGGCCGCTTCCAACCGGGCCATGGCCTGGTTGACGGCCACCAGCCGGCTGTCCTGCGCACGCGACGCGTCCACGATGGCTTCCATGATCTCGGAAGCCTGGTGGGCCGACTGCTGGATCTCCTGCATCACGCGGCCCGATTCCTGCACCTTGGCGTTGCCCACCTGCACCCGGTCGGCCGAAGCCGAGATCAGCCCCTTGATCTCGCGCGCGGCATCGGCGCTGCGCCGGGCCAGGCTGCGCACCTCGCCGGCCACCACCGCAAAGCCGCGGCCCTGCTCGCCGGCACGGGCGGCTTCCACGGCGGCATTCAGCGCCAGCAGGTTGGTCTGGAAGGCGATGCCGTCGACCAGCCCGACGATCTC
>JAQGMQ010000666.1 GCA_028292305.1 Rhodoferax sp. | reverse complement strand
ACGAGGATTTGCGACTGAGGTTTCATGGGAATGCGGAGCCTTTCTCACGGAAAGTGTAGCGATGATGCCAGCCCATTCGATGCGGTGAACAGGCTGGCAAACACCCTTTACTTCCGCTTTTCAAACCGGCTTTCGTACCTGCTTTGGTACACGTCGGACAAGAAGGATTTACACAGCACACGAACAATGACGGAACGTTCTCGCGCGCATGCGGGGCAGGTTTTTGAAAGGACAACTCATGTCAACCATCGGCAGCATCGGCAGCAGCGGCAACAGCAACGCCTGGGCTCAAGTCAACGCGGCGAACCAGAGCCGCATGCAGAACCGGCTGTTGAAGCAGGTCGATGCCGACGGCAGCGGCATCGTCGACGGCAGCGAGCTGCAGACGGCGCTCGACACCATCGCCAAGAAGACCGGCGTGACGTTCAGCACCACGGCCGCCGATGTGCTGGCCAAAGCCGACACCGACGGCAATGGTTCGCTGGGTGCGGCGGAACTCGACCAGGCGCTGCAGAGCCTGTTGCCGCCCTCGCCTTCCACCATGGCGTTCGCGCAGTCGCGCGCTTCGGCGCAGGACGCCACAGCCTCGGGCCAGACCGACAGCACGGCCGACTTCGCCGGCCTGGACACCGATGGCAACGGCAGCCTGAGCCAGAGCGAATTCAACGCCGGTCGCACGCAGGGTGGCGCGCATGCGGCTGGCGGCATGCCACCGCCACCGCCCCACGCCGCCGGTGGCAGCGGCAGCGCCAATGACACCCGCTACGACCCGCTCGACACCAACCAGGACGGCGTGGTTTCCGCCGCGGAACTGGCGGCCGCTTCGGCCTCCGGCGCCGAATCGACCGATCCGCTGAAGGCGCTGTTCGATGCGGTTGACACCGATGGCGATCAGAAAATCAGTGCGAGTGAAACCGATGCCCTGGCGCAGCAGGTGGCCACGGCGCTGGAGACGCTGAAAGGCGCATCGTCCACTGCCTCCTCCTCGTCTACCTCTTCCTCCGGCACAGGCTCCGGCACGGGCACCGACAGCCGGGGCCAGGGCGACCAGCCGCTGGATCTGCGCACGCTCGCCCAACAGGTGCTGAAGCAATACGAGGCCATCGCGAACAACCTGGCCACGACCGGCACGTCGGCCCTGAACGCAACGGCCTGACCGTCAGGTTGCGCCGCGCGCGAGGCTCATGCTGCCTGCGCGAGCAGCGCCGCCACCACGCGCGGAAACAGCCGGTGCTCCTGGGTCAACACCCGCTGACCGAGGCTTTGCGCCGTGTCGCCGGGCAGCACCGGCACCACCACCTGGCCGAGGATCGGGCCGTGGTCCAGCTCCGGCGTGACGCGGTGCACGGTGGCGCCGGCAAACTGGCAGCCTGCGTCCAGCGCACGCTGGTGGGTCTGCAAGCCCGCGAACGCCGGCAACAGTGAAGGGTGGATGTTGACCAGCCGCCCCTCATAGCGCTGCACGAAGCCCGGCGTGAGGATGCGCATGAAGCCCGCCAGCAGCACCAGCGCCGGGGCGTGCCGGTCGATGGCAATGGCCAGCGCCGCATCGAACGCGGCGCGCGGATCGGCCTCTTGCGCGAACGCCTTGTGCTCGACCACCTCGGTGGGGACGCCCTGCGCACGCGCGAGTTCCAGCCCTGGCGCACCGGCCTTGCTGCCGATCACCGCGGCCACCCGGGCACCGAAACGCCCGGCCCAATCTTCGCGTTGTGCGGCCTGCACGATGGCCGCCATGTTGGAGCCGCCGCCTGAGATCAAAATGACAATGTTTTTCATACCTGCGGGAATTATCTCTGTGACCACACCCTCCTCCGCCTCCCACCTTGCCGCCTCTCACGTCCTCACCGCCAACGAGGCCCGCGTGCTGGCCACATTGATGGAAAAAGCCCGCACCGTGCCGGACAGCTATCCGCTGTCGCTCAACACCCTGGTGCTGGGCTGCAACCAGAAGACCAGCCGCGAGCCGATCATGAATCTCACCGAGGCCGAGGCCCTGACCGCCATCGACGAACTCAAGTCGGCGGGCCTGGTGCGCGAGGCCAGCGGCAGCCGCGTGCCGCGCTTCGAGCACAACTTCCAGCGCGGCATCGGCGTCCCGGAGCAGTCGGCGGTGGTGCTGGGGCTGCTGATGCTGCGCGGGCCGCAAACGGCCGGCGAGCTGCGCATCAACACCGAGCGCTGGTACAAGTTTGCCGACATTTCATCGGTCGAAGGTTTCCTGGAAGAACTGCAGGACCGCTCCGCCGAAAAAGGCGGTCCATTGGTGGTGAAGCTGCCGCGGGCCGCTGGCGCGCGCGAACAACGCTGGGCGCATCTGCTGTGCGGACCGGTCGACCTGGCGGCGCTGGCCGCGTCCGAGGCCGACGCCGCCACACCTGGCAGTGGCACCGCCATGCGACTGGAGGCCCGCATCGGCGTGCTGGAAAACGAGCTGGCGCAATTGCGCGCCACGGTGCACAAACTGTGTGAGGAACTGGGCTTGCCCACACCTGCTGTTACACCGGTTCTGTCGCAGCCCGGACAAGAATAAACAAACCCGCATGCTAGAAAGCAGGCTTCTCTGGAGACATCTGAATGGACCTCGCTTTTACGCCCGAAGAACAAGCATTTCGTGAAGAGATTCGTGCCTGGGTCGGCGCCAATCTTCCCGCCGATATTTCACACAAGGTGCACAACGCGCTGCGGCTCAGCCGAGACGACCACCAGCGCTGGGCCAAGATCCTCGGCAAGAAGGGCTGGCTCGGCCACGCCTGGCCGAAGCAGTTTGGCGGCCCCGGCTGGACCGCCGTGCAGAAGCACCTGTTCGAAGAAGAATGCGCCCGCGCCGGCGGTCCGCGCATCGTGCCCTTCGGCCCGGTGATGGTGGCCTCGGTCATCATGGCTTTCGGCAATGCCGAACAGCAGCAGCGCTTCCTGCCGGGCATCGCCAGCGGTGAAGTCTGGTGGAGCCAGGGCTACAGCGAACCGGGTTCGGGTTCCGACCTGGCCTCGGTCAAGACCAAGGCCGAACGCCGGGGCGACAAATACATTGTCAACGGCCAGAAGACCTGGACCACGCTCGGCCAATACGGCGAATGGATCTTCTGCCTGGTGCGCACCAGCAACGAAGGCAAACCGCAGACCGGCATCAGCTTCCTGCTGATCGACATGAAGTCGCCCGGCGTGACCGTGCGCCCCATCGTCATGCTCGACGGCGAAGCCGAGGTCAACGAAGTCTGGTTCGACAATGTCGAAGTGCCGGCCGAAAACCTGATCGGCGAGGAAAACAAGGGCTGGACCTATGCCAAGCACCTGCTGAGCCACGAGCGCACCAACATCGCCGACGTCAACCGGGCCAAGCGCGAACTCGAACGCCTGAAGCGCATCGCCAAGGACGAAGGGGTATATGAAGACCTGCGCTTCCGCGACGAAATCGCCAAGCTCGAAGTCGACGTGATCGCGCTCGAGATGATGGTGCTGCGGGTGTTGTCGGCCGAGAAGTCGGGCAAGAATTCGCTCGACGTGGCGGGCTTGCTGAAGATCAAGGGCAGCGAAATCCAGCAGCGCTACAGCGAACTCATGAT
>JAQGMQ010000651.1 GCA_028292305.1 Rhodoferax sp. | reverse complement strand
CTGATGCGGCAGCCGGCGGAGAAGCCGGGGTAGGTTCGCTGTTCTCGGCGTCGTTCGCTTCGGGCTCGTCCTGGGGTTTGGCGCAGATGCTTCTACAGGCTCAGCACAAACGGGGCCGCGCTACCTCTTCAACCCCGAGACCACGATCCCCGCCACGATCAACACGAACGCCACCGCGTGGTACCAATGCGGTGCTTCACCCAGAAAGGCCGTCGACATCAGCGCGGCGAACAGCGGTGTCAGGTTCAGGAAGAACGCCGCCACGTTCGGCCCCGCGCGTTGCACCCCGGTGCCCCAGGCGCGGTAGGCCAGGATGGCCGGGCCGACGGCGATGAACGCCAGCGCCGCGGCCAGCGGCAGGCCCCAGTGCACGGGCGCGTAAGTCAACAGCTGTTCACCGGCCGCGAAGCCGCCCGACCACAGCAGCCCGAACACCAGTTGCGCCATCAGGAACGCGGCCCAGTCGTTGCGGATGGCGGCGGGCTCGCGGGTGCCCATCAGCAGCCAGCTGTAGAAGGCCCAGGCGATGGTGGCCAGCAGCATGTAGAGGTCGCCAGGCACCAGCCGCAGCGCCAGCAACTGGCCCCATTCGCCGCGGCTCAGCACCAGCAGCACGCCGAGCATCGACAACACCGCGCTGGCGATCTGCCGGCGCGACACGCTGGCGCCGAAGAACAGCCAGCCGGTGGCCAACATCCACACCGGCATGCTCGAGGTGACCAGGGTCACGTTGATCGGCGTGGAGGTCTGCAACGCCAGGTACTGCAGCGCGTTGTACATGCCCACGCCGAGCAAACCCAGTACGGCGTAGCGTTGCCAGTGGGGCCACAAGGCACTGTCTTTCTTGAGCACCTTGTGCGCGAACGGCAGCAGCAGGACGAAGGCCAGCGCCCAGCGCAGGAAGTTCAGCGTCATCGGCGGCACAAGGTCGTGCACCAGGCGGCCGACGACGGCGTTGCCGGCCCAGAGCAGCGGGGCGAGGGTGAGGTAGAAGATCGCGGATGCGGGAATGCGCTGGGTCATGAATCAGGTCGTGGCTGCGGGGCGAGGGCACAAAACCCGCCACTGTAACCATGTCGGGCTGGGCACGTGCCTGCAGGCGGTTGAACCCGCCGCGCAGCCGCTGGCAGCCTGGCGCGTTTTCAGGCTGGCTTGGCGCTAGCGATCACCGGCGCCGGGCCGGTGCCCACGAAGCGGTACACCAGCAGGCCGGCCACGCCGAACGCCAGCGTGAAAGCGCCGAAGGCCAGCGGCAGCCGCAGGCTCCAGTCGGGCACGCTGTGCAGGATGCTGCCGACCACGGCCACGCCCACCAGCGCGCCGATCTGCCGGTTGGCATTCAGTGCCGCCGCGGCGCTGTTGGCAAAAGGCCGCCCGGCCAATTGCATCACGGTGGTGGTCATGGCCGGGATGGCCACGGCGACCGACATGTTGAGCACGATGGCGCAGGCCTGCAGCAGCATGAAAGGCGAGTCGGGCCGCGCCGTCAGCAGCAGCACCAGCGCCATCGACGCGGCCATGCCCAGGCCGAACAACATCGGCCTGCGGGTGCCGATGCGCACCGAGATCGGGCCGGACAGCAGGTTGCCGGCGGTGAACGCGGCCATCATCGGCAACAGCTGCAGGCCGGCCTGCAAGGCGTCGGCGGCGCGGGCCTGCTGCAGGTACAGGCTCAGCAGAAACAGCTGGCCGAAGACGGCGAAGTTGATCAGGAAGCCCGTCATGTTGGCGGCGCTGAAACCAGGGGTTTGAAACAGCGCGGGCGGCAGCAGCGGATGGGCGCCGGTGCGTTCGCGCCGCACCAGGGCCGTGACCGCGGCCAGGGCAAGGACCGCCGCGGCCAGCACCGGTGCCGACGACCAGCCCAGCGCCGGGCCTTCGATCAGGAAGAAGCTGAGCGCGGCCAGCACCACGACACCCAAGGCATGGCTCAGCAGCGACAGTGCCCGTGGGTGCCGAGGCGCGGCGGCCAGCAGCCACTGCGCCATCAGGATGCCGGCCACGCCGAGCGGGATGTTGATCCAGAAGACGCTGCGCCAGCCGTAGGCGTGCACCAACAGGCCGCCCACCAGCGGGCCCACGGCCGATGACGCGCCGACCATCGCCGACCAGATGCCGAGCATTTTGGCGCGGGTACGGTCGTCCTGGAACGCATGCGTCAACAGGCTGAGCGAGCTGGGCATGAACAGCGCCGCGCCCGCGCCTTGCAGCAGCCGTGCGGCGATCAGTGCCGTGCCGCCACCGGCCACGGCGCACAACACCGAGCCGAGGATGAACACCGCCAGGCCGCCCTGGTAGACGTTCTTGGGGCCGAAGCGGTCGGCCAGTGCGCCGCCGGCCAGCAGCAGCGCGGCGAAGGTGAGGGTGTAGCCGTCGACCACCCAGACCAGGCCGGTGAGCGGCACGGCCAGGTTGAGCGCGATGTCGGGCAGGGCCACGTTGACGGCGGTCACGTCGATCATCGCCATCACGAAGCCCATGGCCAGGGTGAGCAGGACCAGCAGGCTGCCGGTCTTTGGCTGGGCGAGGGGGCCTGCCTGGGCGGACAGGGGAGCGGAAGAGCTTGCGGGAGTCATGGAAAGTCCTCAGAAGTGAGAGGTGAGGGTGCCGATTGTTGGCGTCTTGTGTGATGCAGTAAAGTCGCATAACATCGGCACTATGATGCAAAAATGCATCTTGAAACGACGAGGCAAGCCGCATGGACTGGGACAACGCACGCATCTTTCTGGCCATTTCGCGCGCCGGCACCTTGCGCGGCGCGGCGGCCACGCTGCAGCTCGACCAGGCCACCGTCGGCCGCCGGCTGGCCACGATGGAGGCTTCGCTCGGCGCAAGGCTGTTTCTGCGCACGCCGTCCGGCTACGTGGCCACGCCGGCCGGCGAGCTGGCGGCCACCGCGGCCGAGCAGATGGAGCGCGCCGCCGACCGCCTGCAGCGCGAGATGCAGGGCATCGACAACCGGCTTTCGGGCACGGTGCGCGTGGCCACGTCGGACACCATGGCCATGCACTTCGTGGTCGCCGCGATGCAGCGCCTGCACACCCGCCACCCCGACATCCGCATCGTGCTCAGCGCTTCGACGCAGTTGTCCAGCCTGACGCGGCGCGAGACTGACATCGCCGTGCGCCTGGTGCGCCCCACCGACCCTGAGCTCATCACGCGCCTGCTGACCAAACGCGACATGGGCCTGTTCGCCGCCAAGAGCTACCTGGCCGAACGTGGCGCGCCGCGCCCGGGCACCGCCATGGCCGGCCATGACCTGGTCGTCTACCAGTGGGCGGTCACGGCGCGGCACGGCGAAGCCTTGTGCGGCGAGCCGATCGGCCAGGCGCGCGTGGCGATGGAAGTCAACACCGGCCTGCTGCTGATCGAAGCCGCCGCCTCGGGCCTGGGCATCGCCGAGCTGCCGATCCACATGGCCGAGAGCGACCCGCGGCTGCAGCGCATCTGGCCCGAACGCAGCGAGTCGTACAGCGTGTGGCTGGTGCTGCACAGCGACCTGGCGCGCACGGCGCGGGTGCGTGCGGCGGTGGACGCGATCGTCGAATCGTTCCCGGCCAAATAGCGGCCAACCCCGCGCCAGCGCCGTGCCGCGAAACATGGCAGGATGCACGCCGCGAGACAACCCCAGACCCAACAGGACGCAAGCCATGACCCAGACACCGACCGCCACCTTGACCACGCGCGCCATTCGCATCGACCAGCACGGCGGCCCCGAGCAGCTGAAGCTGGTCGAGGTGCCGGTGGGCGAGCCCGGCCCCGGCGAGATCCGCATCCGCCACAAGGCCATCGGCCTGAATTTCATCGACGTCTACCAGCGCTCGGGCCTGTACCCGCAGCAGATGCCCCTGCAACTCGGCATGGAAGCCGCGGGCGTGGTGGACGCCGTGGGCGAAGGCGTGACGCACCTGCGCGTGGGTGACCGCGCGGCCTATGCCAGCGCGCCTCCGGGCAGCTACTGCGAGCTGCGCGTGATGCCGGCCAAGACCGTCTGCAAGCTGCCAGACGCGATCAGCTTCGAGACCGGCGCCGCCATGATGCTCAAGGGCCTGACGGCGCAATACCTGCTGAAGAAAACCCTGCCCGCCGGCGGGCTGGCCAAGGGCGATTTCGTGTTGTTCCATGCGGCGGCCGGTGGCGTGGGCCTGATCGCCTGCCAGTGGGCGCGGGCGCTCGGCCTGCAGCTGATCGGCACCGCCGGCTCGGAGGCGAAATGTGCGCTGGCCAAGGCCAACGGCGCGGCCTTCACCATCAACTACGCCACCGAGGATTTCGCGGCACGCGTCAAGGAGATCACGGGCGGCGCGGGGGTGAAGGTGGTGTACGACTCGATCGGCAAGGACACCTTCGAGAAATCCATCGAATGCCTGGCGCCACTCGGCCTGATGGCCAGCTTCGGCAACGCGTCGGGCATGGTGCCGCCGTTCTCGCCAGCCATCCTCGCGCCGAAGTCGCTGTACCTCACGCGGGCCACGCTGTTCGCCCACATGACCACCCGCGAGAACACCCAGGCCATGGCCGACGACCTGTTTGCGGCGGTGGCCAGCGGGCAGGTGCAGATCCACATCGACCAGACCTTTCCGCTGGCCGAGGTGGCCGAGGCGCACCGGGCCCTCGAAGCACGCAAGACGACGGGCTGCAGCATCTTGACGCTGTGAGCCTGGACGCGACGGCCGCTGCCTGGCTGGCCGGGTTGCGCGCCGGTGCCGATGTGCCGCCGCGCCGGCCACGCGTGGCATTCCGGCTGGGGCCGCACGAAGTCGGCTCGGTCGAACCGGAATTCCTGACCCGGCTGACGCTGGGCGCAGCGTTCGACGGTGCCGCGTTGCTGCACCGGCTCGAAGCGGAAAAAGGCTGGCAACTGGACGGGGAGCCGACCGCCAGCCTGGCGCTGTTGGCCGACGCCTTGCGCACCGCCGGCCTGGCCCATGCCTGGCGCAACGAACAACTGGCCGTGCCCAATGCGGTGGGTGAGCGCATCGGCACCGTTGAACGCGCCGTGGTGCGTGGCCTTGGCATCACCACGCAGGCGGTGCACCTGGTGGGCGTGGCGCCCGATGGCCGGCATTGGGTGCAGCAGCGGGCGTTCGACAAACCCAACGACCCGGGGCTGTGGGACACGCTGATGGGCGGCATGGTGTCGGCGGTCGACACGGTGCAGACGGCGCTGGTGCGGGAGACCTGGGAAGAGGCCGGGCTCCAGGTCGACGCACTGCAGGACGTGCGACCAGGCGGCGTTGTCATCACCCGCAGACCCAGCGACGATGGCGGCGGGGCGGGTTATGTGGTGGAGCGGATCGACTGGTTCGTGGCGACGCTGCCCGAGGGCGTGGTGCCGGTGAACCAGGATGGGGAGGTGGCGCGTTTCGAGCTGATGGAGGAGGGCGCGTTGCGCGAACGCCTGCTGGCGGGTGGGTTTACGACAGAAGCGGGTTTGATCCTGGGCGCCTATCTGGGTTGGTGACGTGGTTGAGGGATGGCTGGTATCGCTCCCTCTCCCGCGCGCGGGAGAGGGCCGGGGTGAGGGTGGCTGTCGAGGCCCCTTCGCGCCAAACCGACCCCCACCCTGACCCTTCCCCGCCCGCGGGAGAGCGAATAAGTCAACAGATGCCGACACGGTAGCCAGCGCGGCAAGGCGTGCCAAAATTTCACGCCCCCGCCGGCACCTCCCCCGCCACCTCTGCCACCAACCGCCAGACCACCTCCACCATCGGCGCGAGCGCCCGGTGCTTGCGATGCACCAGCATGATCCGCCGCTCGACCCGCGGCGTCAGCCGGCACACGCTCAGTGCGCGGCCCTGCAGCTCCGGGGCGGAAAGCGCCAGGGCCGGCAGCACGGTGATGCCGATACCCGCCTCGACCATGCGGAACACCGTGGTCGGATGGCCCAGCTCCTGCACCACGTCGACCTTGGCCTGTTGGTCGACCAGGGCCTTGTCGATCAGCCGCCGGCTGCCGGAGGCGTGGTCGAGCAGCACCAGTTGCTGGCCGTCGAGTGCGCGCCAGGTCACGCTCTTGCGCTGGGCCAGCGGATGGTCGTTGCGGCACACCAGGCAGAACGGTTCGCGCAGGATGGTTTCGCAGTGCAGGTCTTCCGGCTCCGACGGGTCGATGACCACGCCGAAGTCGACCTCGCCGGCGCGCACGCTGCCCAGCACGTCCTGCTGCACACGGTCGAGCAGCACCAGCTGGATCTCGGGGTGCAGCGCCGTGCAGCGGGCGATGCAGGCCGGCATGAGGTTGGCCGACAGCGTGGGGCTGCTGGCCACGCGCACCTTGCCGCGGCGCACGCTGGCCATGCCCTGCACGTCGAGCAGCGCCAGCTCCAGCTCATCCAGCAGACGGTCGAGTTTGCCGGCCAGGCTGCGGCCGGCCTCGGTGGGCTCGACTTCGCGCGTGGTGCGGTTGAGCAGCTGCAGGCCCAGTTGGCCTTCGAGCTCGCGGATGGCGCGGCTGATGGCGGGCTGGGTCAGGCCGATGGCGTCGCCAGCGCGGCTGAAATTGCGCTGCTGGGCGACGGCCTGGAACACGCGCAGTTGGCGCAAGGTGACATTCATCATGATTAATCATAGGTCTATTTGAATAATCCATTTCTCTTTTGAATTCGGCGCGGGTCAAATCCGACCATTGATCCATGCGAGGTGCACGATGTCCCGTCCCAGATTCCTTCCCGATAACTTCACCCTGGCCCTGGTGGCCACGGTCGCGCTGGCCAGCCTGCTGCCGGCCAGCGGCAACGTGGCCCATGGCTTTGAGACGCTGACCACGGTGGCCATCGGCCTGCTGTTTTTTCTGCACGGCGCCAAGCTGTCGCGCGAAGCGGTGATCGCCGGCGCCACGCACTGGCGGCTGCACCTGCTGGTGCTGGCCTCCACGTTCGTGATGTTCCCATTGCTCGGCCTGGCCCTGAAGCCGCTGCTGGCGCCGCTGGTGACGCCGGATCTGTACCTCGGCATCCTGTTCCTGTGCTGCCTGCCGGCCACGGTGCAGTCGGCGATCGCGTTCACCGCGATGGCGCGCGGCAACATCCCGGCCGCCGTGTGCAGTGCCTCGGCGTCCACCATGCTCGGCATCTTCATCACACCGGTGCTGGTGAGCCTGGTGGTGGTGCCGCACGGCAGCGGCGGCGGCATCTCGTTCGACTCGATCGGCAAGATCATGCTGCAGCTGATGGCGCCGTTCATCGCGGGCCAGCTGCTGCGGCCCTGGATCGGCGGCTGGGTCAAGAAGCGGGCCGCGGTGCTGAAGTTCGTCGACCAGGGCTCGATCCTGCTGGTGGTCTACACCGCGTTCAGCGCGGCGGTGGTCGAAGGCCTGTGGAAGCAGATGCCGGCGACGGCGGTGCTCGGCGTGCTGGCGGTGTGCGCGGTGGTGCTGGCCGTGGCGCTTTTCGTCACTACCTGGACCAGCCGCAAGCTCGGCTTCTCGAAGGAAGACGAAATCACCATCGTGTTCTGCGGCTCCAAAAAGAGCCTGGCGAGCGGTATTCCGATGGCCAAGGTGCTGTTCGCATCGCACGCGGTCGGTGCCATCGTGCTGCCGCTGATGCTGTTCCACCAGATGCAGCTGATGGTGTGCGCCGTGCTGGCGCAGCGCTATGCGCGGCGGGCGGAAGCGGGCATTGCGCCCGATGCAGTCTCCCAGAAAAAATGAGTTGGTGGAGAGGATGAGGATCGAACTCTCGACCTCCGCAT
>JAQGMQ010000635.1 GCA_028292305.1 Rhodoferax sp. | reverse complement strand
CCCTACATCCAGGACGCGGTGCTCACCGGCCTGAACCTGAAGGAGGTCGGCGCGCTGGTGTTCCCCTCGGCCGCCTGCCGCGAACTCAGCGGGCTCGGACCCGACGCGAGCCTGGCCGAAGTGCTGGCCAGCCGGCCGGTGCGCCAGCGCATGCAGGCCATCGTCGACGGGCTGGCGCGCAACGCCACCGGCAGCGCCAGCCGCGTGGCGCGGGTGCTGTTGATGGCCGAGCCGCCTTCGGCAGAGAAAGGCGAAATCACCGACAAGGGCTCGATCAACCAGCGTGCGGTGTTGAAGCACCGCGCCGCGCTGGTCGACGCGCTGCACGACGGCAGCGCCGAGCACATCATCTTTGCCGGAGGGCAGTCAGCATGAAGATCGCCGGACAAACCGCACTCGTCACCGGCGGCGCCTCGGGCCTGGGCGAAGCCACGGCGCGCGAACTGGCGCGGCTCGGCGCCAGGGTCGCCGTGCTGGACCGCAACCTGGCGCTGGCCGAACGGGTGGCCGCCGACATCGGCGGCCTGGCCTGCGGCTGCGACATCACCGACACCGCCAGCGTGACGGCCGCGCTCGACCAGGCCACCGCGGCTCTCGGCCCGGCGCGCATCCTGATGAACGTGGCCGGCATCGGCAGCGCCAGACGCATCGTCGGCAAAGACGGCCAGCCGGCACCGCTGGAAGACTTTGCGCGGGTTGTCGGCGTGAACCTGATCGGCAGCTACAACATGAGCCGCCTGTTCGCCGCGCGCTGCGCCGCGCTGGACGCCATCGAAGGCGGCGAAGTTGGTGAAGTTGGTGAGAGGGGCGTGATGCTGTTCACCGCCTCGGTGGCCGCGTTCGACGGCCAGGTCGGGCAACAGGCCTATAGCGCGTCCAAGGGCGGCCTGGTCGGCATGACGCTGCCGATGGCGCGCGACCTGGCGCAGCACGGCATCCGCGTGTGTACCGTGGCGCCGGGCCTGTTCGCCACGCCTTTGCTGATGGAGCTGCCCGAGGCCGTGCAGCAGTCGCTGGCGGCGTCGATCCCGTTCCCACCGCGGCTGGGCAAACCTTCCGAATTCGCCGAGCTGGCCTGCCACATCGTGACCAACGGCCACTTGAACGGCGAGGTGATTCGCCTCGACGGCGCGTTGCGCATGGCACCGCGCTGAAACGCGTTCAGTTAAGAGAGATCTCCCCAATGTCGATCGCGCCAGCCGACCACAGCGCCAAGCGGTGGCACCCTGGCCGCTGGGGCGGGCCACGCGGCGATCCCTGACGGGCCGCCGAGCCCGCGCTTTCCGTCATGGATGCCTTGCCTCTGTTGCCGCCTGGACGCGGCAAGGGGCAGGCCTGCGCCAAAAATTTCGAGCGACGATTTCATCCACCCAAAAAAACGAGGAGACCCATGCAACACAACGCCCCCTACCCAGACTACGCCGGCCACCGAAGCTGCCGAGCCTTCGCCGCCACCGCCTTGATCGGTGCCGGCCTGCTGGCCCTGGCCGCCACTGCGCAGGCCCAACCCGCACCGGCGCCCGGCGTCACGCTCTACGGCCTCATGGACGCCAGCGTCGAGTTTCTCGACAAGGTCAACGGCGTCGGACGTCTGAACCGCATGCCGAGCAACACCGGCATGTTGCCATCGCGCGTGGGCATGCGCGGCAGCGAAGACCTGGGTGGTGGACTGCGCGGCGTGTTCACGCTGGAGATGGGTCTGGCACCCGACACCGGCACCTCCGGCCAGGGCGGCCGGCTGTTCGGACGGCAAGCCTTCGCCGGGCTGGCCGGTCCCTGGGGCAGCCTCACGCTGGGACGCCAGTATTCGATGGTGTACTGGTCGGTGATCGACGCCGACCTGATCGGCCCGGCCGTCTACGCCATGGGTTCGCTCGACCCCTATGTGCCGAACGCCCGGGCCGACAACGCTGTGGCCTGGCGCGGCACTTTCGGCCACTGGAACCTCGGCGCCGAATACAGCTTCGGTCGTGACACCGTGAACGCCGGGCCGAGCCCGGTTGGCACCAACTGCCCCGGCGAAAGCGGCACGGACAAACAGGCCTGCCGGCAGTGGTCGGCGCTGGCCAAATACGACACGCCGGTGTGGGGCGTGGCGCTGGGCTACGACCGCCAGAACGGCCGCACCACCAGCGGCCCGACCGACGTGGTGTTCGGCAACCTCAACAGCAGCGACAAACACGACAGCCGCGCGTCGCTCGGCGGCTACGTGAAGATCGCCGCGCTGGGCGACACCAAGGTCGCCGGTGGCCTGCTGCGCCGCGACAACGACGGTGACGCGGTCAAGCCGCGCAGCAAGCTCTGGTATGTGGGCGCGTCGTATCCGGTGTCGCCTTTCATCACTGTGGAAGGCCAGTGGCTGGCGCTGCGCTACGACGGCGTGGACGACCGCGATTCGTCGATGCTGGTCGCACGGGTCGTCTACAGCCTGTCGAAACGCACCGCCGTCTACGGACAGGTGGGGCACATCAGGAACGACCGCCTGGCCGCGGTGTCGGTCAGCGGTGGTGCGGCGGGCAGCAACCCGGCCGCGGGCGCGTCGCAGAGCGGCGTCAATCTCGGCATCCGCCACACGTTCTGAAGCTTGTCCATCCAGGAGTAGCCATGCAACAACGACGGCATTTCATCCAGACCCTGGCCGCGCTCGGCGCATCCGCCAGTCTCGCGCCGCAGGCGCAAGCACAGGCACAGGCCCATCCTCTGGACCAGGTGAGGATCCTCTACGGCTTTCCGGCCGGCAGCGCGGGCGACAGCGTGGCCCGGCGCGTCGGCGAGAAGATCGCCGGCACGGCCTACACCAGGAACCCGGGCGTGGTCGACAACAAGCCCGGCGCGGGCGGGCGCATCGCGCTCGAGTCGCTGAAGTCATCACCCGCTGACGGCAGCGTGCTGGCACTGGCGCCGGTGTCGGCACTGTCGGTCTATCCGCACATCTACACCCGGCTCAGCTACGCGCCAACCGACTTCAGCCAGGTGTCGATCGGCGCCATCATGCACCACGGCCTGGCCGTCGGGCCGATGGTGCCGCCGCAGGTCAAGACGCTCAAGGACTTCCTCGCCTGGGCAAAAGCCAACCCCGGCCAGGCCAGCTACGGCTCCCCCGGCGCGGGCTCGATGCCGCACCTGCTCGGCGCACTGCTCGGGCTGCGTGCGGCTGTGGAGCTCAAACACGTGCCCTACCGCGGCACCGTGCCCGGCATCACCGATCTGGTGGGTGGCCAGATCGCCTCGACCATGAACCCGAGCGGCGACTACCTGGCCTATGCCAAGGCCGGCAGGCTGCGCATCCTGGCCACCTCGGGCCCGCAGCGCGGCCCCTACACACCCGAGGTGCCGACGTTTGCCGAACAGGGTTTTGCCGATCTGGTGGTGGAGGAATGGTTCGGCTTCTACGCGCCCGCCAGGACGCCGGCACCGGTGCTGGCCAACGCCACGGCGGCGGTGAACCTGGCGCTGAAGGACAGGCTGGTGCTGGACAGCCTGGCGCTGGTGGGCCTGATCGCGCATGGCTCGAGCGCCGAGGAAATGGCGCAGTCGCAAAAGGCGGAGTTCGAGCGCTGGGGGCCCCTGGTGAAACAGATCGGCTTCACCGCGGAGTCCTAGGCGCGTCGCCAGGCGTGGGCGGCTGGCAAAATATTGCCATGCCCGATGCCTCCGCCCTGCCCGCTCAACCTGCGCCTGCCGTCCCGCCCCACGTGGAGTCCGTGGACACGCAGTACCTCGAATCGCTGGTGGGCTACAACGCCCGCCGCGCGGCGCTGGCGATCATTGCCCAGTTCCTGCCGCGCATGGCGCCCTATGACTTGCGGCCGGTCGATTTCTCGGTGCTGTCGCTGGTCGCGCACAACCCGGGCATCACCTCGCGTCAGCTGTGTGGCACGCTGAACATCCTGCCGCCCAACCTGGTCGGCATGGTCGGCCAGCTTGAAAAACGCAATTTGATCGAACGCCTGCCGCATCCGCGCGACCGGCGGGCGGCCGGGCTGCACCTCACGCCCGATGGCGAAACCCTGGTACGCGAGGCCGAGCTGCGCGTGGCCGCACTCGAAGAAGAAGCCACGGCGCGCCTCACCGCAGCCGAGCGCAAGACGCTGATGCGGCTGCTGCAAAAGATCTACCGCTGACGCCTCGCTTTGGTCGGCCCAAGGGCGGCCGCGTATTTACGCCGGCGCATGTGCCAAAAACTATTGACAATTTCGAACGGATGGTGCACGGCGCGCCAATCCATTGTCTTAGTTGCTATGAATCTAGTAGCAACGAGAAATCTGCGCTATAGTCAGCCGGATGTCCTGGCACGCTCTGCAGCACCCGGCGCGGCGCGTGTCGGCACGGCCGCGCAGGCGCCTGAGCGCGGACCGACGGCCACTGGCCACGCCCACCTACATAGCAATAACATTCGAGGAGAGCACGCCATGAGTTCCAGGGAAAACGTCGCCATTCACCAGTTGCTGGCCCTGCTCGAAGCGCGTTATGCCTTGCGCGTTTTATGGTCGCTGCGCGATGGCCACGCGCAGACCTTTCGCCTGCTGCAGGACAGCGTGGGCGGCATCACGCCGAACACGCTCAACACCCGCATCAAGGAACTGCGCGAAGCCGAATTGCTGACCCACGGATCGGACGGCTACATCCTCACCCCGAGCGGCACCGACCTATTGAAGCGGCTGAACGACCTGCAGGCCTTTGCCGGCAAATGGACCGTTGCGCAGGCCAAGAAAGCCGCCGCGAAGCAAAGCGAAAAAGCCGCTGAACCGGCAGCGGGCGCCCCGCCGGCCGAGCACCCGACGTCAACCCACCCGGACAAGCCGACAGGCACGCCGACAGCCACGCCGCCTGGTTCGCCACACGAATAAGCACAGCCGCCCCGATGCGGGCCGATTTCCCTTTCATGCCACCCATAAACCAACGGAGACAAAGACATGCCATCACCGATCCCTACTTCCACTTCTTCCACGCTGCAAGCGCAGCTCGACCTGGCCCACGTGTTGCCGGCGGACCATGCCCAGGCCGTGCTGGTCGGCCGCATCTGGGTCGAAGGCAAGGGGCCGGTGCTGGTGCGTGTGCAGGCCGACGGCCTGTATGCGCTGGAGCACCTGGCCGCCACCAGCAGCCAGCTGCTTGAACTGGAAGACCCGGCCACCCGCGTGCGCGCCCAGACCGGCGAGCGCCTGGCCGACACGGCCGCGGTGCTGGCCAACTCGGCCGAGGAAGTGCGCGACCCTGCGCTGCCCTGGTTTCTGGCGCCGAACGACCTGCAGGCCATCAAGGCCGCCGGCGTGACCTTCGTTGCCTCCATGCTCGAGCGCGTGATCGAGGAACAGGCACGCGGCGACGCGGCCAAGGCCGAATCGGTGCGGGGCGCCGTGGTGGCGGTGATCGGTGAGAACCTGGCGCAATTGAAGCCCGGCTCGCCCGAGGCCATGGCGTTGAAAGAGGTGCTGATCCAGCAAGGCGTGTGGTCGCAGTACCTGGAAGTGGGCATCGGGCCCGACGCCGAGATCTTCACCAAGTCGCAGCCGTTGTCGGCCGTCGGCGTGGGCGCCGAGATCGGCATCCACCCCGAAAGTGTGTGGAACAACCCCGAGCCCGAGGTGGTGCTGGCGGTCAACAGCCGTGGACATGTGCAAGGCGCGGCCCTCGGCAACGACGTGAACCTGCGCGACTTCGAAGGCCGCAGCGCGCTGCTGCTGGGCAAGGCCAAGGACAACAATGCGTCGTGCGCGATCGGCCCGTTCATCCGCCTGTTCGATGCGCATTTCGGCATCGACGATGTGCGCCGCTGCGAGCTGTCGATGCGCGTGGACGGCCCGGCCGCCGATGGCCAACCCGGCTTCACCATGCACGGCGCCAGCAGCCTGTCGCAGATCAGCCGCGACCCGCTCGATCTGGCCGGCCAGGCGCTGAGCGCCAACCACCAGTACCCCGACGGTTTCATGCTGTTCCTGGGCACCATGTTCGCGCCCACGCAAGACCGCCACGGCCCGGGCCAGGGCTTCACCCACGTGGTGGGCGACCTGGTGGCGGTGTCGACACCGCAACTCGGCGCGCTGGTGAACCGCGTCAACACCTGCGACAAGGTGGCGCCGTGGACCTATGGGCTGACCGCGCTGATGCGCGACCTGGGGCGCCGTGGCGTGTTGTGAACGCGTTCAGCGTTTGATGGCGGTGTAGAAATTCTCGTGCGGCGGCCCGACCGCGATCAGCACGAGTTGCTCAGGTGCCGCCTTCGAGGGCTGAAGGCGGTAGCCGAGCAAGGTTTCCTGGTTGTTCAACTTGAACTTGCAGACGAACAGGCCTGCGAGATCGCCCTTTTTTTCCTGGCCCTGGGCGGGATCTTGCGCGACGGTGGCGATGGCCTTTTGAATCGTCTTCTGGTCTTCCTCGTGCAGCTTCTTGAAGACCCGCGTGAACGACGGAACCGCCAGCACGCGCAAAGGCATGGCTGCTACTTGAACTCGAACGGTGTCGCCTTGCCGGCTTTGGCTTCTTCGATGCCCAGCATGGCGTCCTGGATGAAGCGCAACGGCAGTTCGGGATTCTCGAGCACGGCTTTGCCGATGCGCGCCCAGTACTCGATCTGGCGTGGCACCGAGCGGTGCTCTGCCGCGGCGGTGGCTTTGGCGTCGTCCACCAGTTCATCCGAAAGCTTCAACGCTACAGCCATGATTCGTCCTTTGTCAGCCTTTGAAGGAGCATTTTGCTCCAGCAAGCAACCTTTTGCAACCTCAACCGGCATTGCTGCTGTGGATTGTCATGGTTCTCGTGCAGGCTCCCCCAACACGGCTGCTGGCATAATTCAGCGGCATTTTCCGAACTTCAGGCGCGGGCGCACGTCCGCCATGCCGATAGGGCTATCAATTGAGTAGCAACCTCCACCAATTCAACAAGGGAATCCACATGACCACCACCGCTTCCGGCCTGCAATACGAAGACACCAAAGTTGGCGATGGCGCCGAAGCCGCCAAAGGCCAGAGCGTGACGGTGCACTACACCGGCTGGCTCTACAACGACGGCGTGCAAGGCGCCAAGTTCGATTCCAGCAAGGACCGCAACGATCCGTTCGTGTTCTCGCTGGGCGCCGGCATGGTCATCAAGGGCTGGGACGAAGGCGTGGCCGGCATGAAGGTCGGCGGCGCGCGCACGCTGATCATCCCCGCCGCCCTGGGTTATGGCGCCCGCGGCGCTGGCGGCGTGATTCCGCCGTACGCCACGCTGAAGTTCGAGGTCGATCTGCTCTGCGTCAAGTAAATGACGGG
>JAQGMQ010000630.1 GCA_028292305.1 Rhodoferax sp. | reverse complement strand
TTCGGTTGGAAGATCGTCGTCGTGCCGGGCTGAAAAATCGTCGTCGTACCCGACTGCAAGATGGTCGTTGTACCTGACTGAAAGATGGTCGTCGTACCCGACTGAAAGATCGTTGTCGTACCCGACTGGAAAATCGTTGTCGTACCCGGCTGAAAAGTTGTCGTCGTGCCTGGCCCGAAGGTCAGCGTGGGCGCGTTCGTCGGTATGGTGGGCTGGCCGGTGGGATCGACGGGGCCGCTTGTCGCGTAACCCGCTGCAAATGCAGGCTTGACACCCGCCTGCAGCAGGATGGCCACCGCGGGCATGGCCATCGCATTGCTGCTCTTGGCCAGGAATGCCCGTCGCCGCTCGGCATGCTTGCGCATGGTTTCGTCAATATCCATCACATCAACTCCGTCGCAGGTTGAATAAAGCAAGACTCGCGGGTGACAAGTTTGTCATATTATGTATAAATATTGAAGTTTATTTCTTGTAATGCCCCCAAACCATTGGTTTGAAACGATTGCATGTCCTCCGCCAATTTTTATTGCGCCTTCGATTACTTCCAAGACATCATCTGTATCCGCCCCGAGCCAGCACACCTGCAACTCCCCGAGACGGACGGGCGCTTCAAAAAACTGGGCATTGCAGAGCGGGTGAAAACTGTTCCTCCGGTGTACACGCCGGGCCACGCGGCCGCCGGGCAGGTCATGACCCATCGCAACATCATCGCGCAGGCCCAAGCACAGGGACTGGAATCGGTGTTGGTGTTCGAGCAGACCGCACTGTTCCTGGACGACGCCTTGCAGGTGCTGCTGCCGGCGATCGGCGAGCTGTGCACTTTGCCCTGGCAGGTGTGTTACCTGGGTGGGCAGCTCTGGAGGGGTGCGCTGGAGGCGCAGCCCGGTTGCCGCCATTGGCACCGTGCGCAGGATTTTTCGGGCGTTCACGCGATCGCCTACCACCGCCGCGTGTACGACCACTTGTTGCAGCAGATTCCCGATGTGTTCGATCGGCTCGACAGCTGGCTGCATGAGCACCGCCAGTTCGAGCAATTCCTGCGCACCGTGGCCGACGCGGTGGTGATCGAACCCAGGATCGCCAGCCTGCCGGCACTGCTGCCCTTTGAAGCACCGGAAGTCCAGTTTAGCTACACGCTTTGAGCCACATCCAGCCAAGTCTTCACGTGATGACTCTGCCAAGAATCTTCGTTCACATCCCCAGCTACCGCGACCACGAATGCCAGTGGACCGTCAAGGACCTGTTCGAAAAGGCCGAGCATCCGGAACGCGTGTTCGTGGGCATTTGCTGGCAGACCTTCGCGCCGGAAGACCAGGCTTGCTTCGTCGTTGAAACCCGGCCGCAGCAGGTGCGCACGCTGTGCTTCGACATCCATGAAGCGCGCGGCCTGGGCTGGGCCAGGCAACACGCGGCCAGCCTGTGGCGGGGTGAGGAGTACAGCCTGCAGATCGACAGCCACATGCGATTCGTGCAGGACTGGGACACGCAGATGCTGGACATGCTCGCGCAGTGCGATTCAGCCGACCCGGTGCTGACGATCTACCCGCCTGCGTATCTGCCGCCGAACGAGCTGTTCGACGACGGCACGCCCAAGGTGCAGTGCATCCGCAGCTTCAGGCCCGGCTGGATGCTGGAGTTCGACGTGCAGCCGGTGCCCGCGGGCATTGCGGCCGAGCGGCCCCACCCGACCGCGTCGCTGGCCGGCGGCTTCGTCTTCGGCAGCTCGCGCATCCTGCGCGACGTACCCTTCGACGACCAGATCTATTTCAACGGCGAAGAGCCGAGCCTCGCAGTACGCCTGTTCACCCATGGGTTCGACCTGTTCTCGCCGCACCGCACGCTGGTATACCACTACTACAAGCGGATCGAGTCCAAGCGCCATTGGAACGACGACGCGGTGAAAGCCGGCCGGCTGACGCAGATCACGCTGCAGCGGATGGCGGCCCTGTGCCAGCCCGCCACCTGCCCGCCCGACAAGGTGGCGGCGCTGGGCCGCTACGGCCTGGGCACGCGCCGCAGCCTGGCGCAGTACGAGGCCTTCAGCGGCGTGAATTTCGCCGGATGGACACTGGCGGCTTTCGCCAAGGTCTATCCGTTCGTCCGCAGTCCCGTGCAAGCCGGTTCGATCACGCCGATGACCGACCTGGTGCCAGCGGAGGGCATCGCCTTGTTCATCCTCGACGACGAAGGCCTGCTGTTCAGTGCGGCCAAAGGCGAGTTCTACAAGTTGAACGCCACCTCGTTGCGCGTGTGGTGCGCGCTGGAGGAAGGGCTGGACTGGTCGCAGATCAGCCTGCAGCTCGCGGGCTGGCGCGACATCCCGCACCAGGCCGCCAGCGAAGAGCTGTCGAATCTTGCCGCCCATTGGCTCGGGTTGGGCGCGCTGCGCCATGCGGCTGAAACAGCGGCCGCCGTGGTGTTGCCGCCCGTGCCGCGGCCGTGGCCGGCCACGGAGCTGGCGCCGAGTTTCGATCCGCGGCATGTGCAGTTCCGCGACGTGTACTACCGGTTGCTGGACGTGGTGGTGCGCGTGCGTTACGGCGATGCGCCCTTGTTCGACCGCGTCCATCCGGTACTGGCCCACCTGGCCGAGACCGGCAACCCGGACACGGCGCAGACGGTCACCCTGGCGCGCATCCACCAGTACGTGTACGTGTATGCCAACAAGGCGCTGGTCTACCTGGGCGAGTCGGTGGACGGCGTGGCCCCGCTGGTCAAGTTCGCGGTGCTCGACCTGGCGGTCCGCCAGCAGAAGCACATCCTGCATCTGCACGCCGCCGCGGTGCAGGCCAACGGCCGCCTGGTGCTGCTGCCCGCCCCCAGTGGCGGTGGCAAGACCTCGTTGACCGCCCGACTGCTGCTGGCCGGCTGCACCTATTTCACCGACGAGGTCGTGCTGCTCGGCCGAGACGATGGCCAGGTGTTGCCCTGCCCTGTCAGCCTGTGCGTCAAGGCCGGCGGGCTCGATCTGCTGGAGGGCCTGGGCCTGCCGGTGCGGCAGTTGCCCGAGCACGAACGCCAGGATGGGATGCGGGTTCGTTACCTGCCGCCACCGCCCCTTGCGTTGCCACCCACGGGCCGCAGCGCCAAGCCCGCATTGCTGGTGTTCCCGACGTACGTCCCCGGCGCACCGCTCAAGATACGCCGCCTGACCCGCGTCGACGCGTTCGAGAGAATGCTCGCTGAATGCGTGGGCGTTCCTCGCCCGTTGACATTGCCCGAGGCGGCGGTACTGATGGAGGTGATGGAAGGGATGGACTGCTTCGAGATGGCCGGGGGCGACCTGGATGAAACCTCGGAAGCGGTTCTTGCGTTGGTCAATGCGCCTGGCTGCGCGCAGCCCAGCGGCCGCATCGGGAGCTAGACCAGCGTCGCGTGGTTGAAGCGCGGCTATTGCGTCCGACGCCTCGCCCGGACGTTGGCCGCACGGGTTACGGCGACGTTGCAGGCGGTGTAGACGCAAAGAAAAGAGCGGTCGGGTTCTCGACCAGGATGCGCCGCTGCAGCATTGGCTCCGGCGTACATGCCAGGAACAATGCCAGCAAATCGCTCGCCTTTGGCTGCCCCGCATCGAAGCGCGGATGCGGCCAATCCGTACCCCACAAAAGACGGTTGCTGCCGGCCTCGACCAAGGCTTCATGAAAGGGTCGCAGTGCCGCCAGATCCGGCAGCGACGCCAACCGGTAACCGGCAGAAAGCTTGACGTGAACCAGGCCTTCGCGCACCCAGTCGCAGAGCCGACGAAACGCCCAATGGCCGGTGCCGGCCACCACATCGACCAGACCGAAATGGTCGATCGTCACCGGCACGCCACCCTTCACCAGGTGGCGCAAAGCCACCTCGTCGATGCCGTCGATCTTCGCCAGAAGTTGGACCTGCAGGCCGGCCCGCTGCAGCGAATGCACATGGGCGGCGGCGGCCGAAAGGCGCACGCTGCCAGCGTGCCGCGGGTCGGCGTCGCTGTGAAAACGCAGGCCCACGACCCCCCGGCGACGCAGTGTGCGCAGGTCCTCGGCCGAGGTCTGCGCGGGGACGGTGGCGATACCTCTGAGCCGCTCTGGCGACGCCTGCAGCGCGGCCAGCAACGCGGCATTGTCGAGGCCATGCGCCGTGCCCTGCACCAGGACGCCACGCGCCATCGCCAGGCTGTCGAGCATGGCCAGGTAGGCGTCGACCGGGGCATCGGGCGGCGTGTACGGCCGCTCCGGATCGAAGGCGTAACGCGCCGCCGGGCCGAACACATGGGCATGGCTGTCCACCGCGCCGGCCAGGTGCGCCGGGCGCGGTGCGGCGAGGCCAGTCATGGATTTGTTGGCTTCATTTGTATTTGGCGCGCGCCAGTTCAGCCAGCGAGACGCCGCGCGCGATGTCGGCCTTCTGTCGGCTGTCGCCGTTGTGGATACGCTGCGCCTCCATCAACACATCGGCGCAGCGATCAAAGGGCACGAAGACCACGCCGGCCGCATCGGCCACCACGAGGTCGCCAGCCTGCACAGCCACGCCGGCGATCTGCACCGGGCCGTTGATGGCCGCCGTGCGCAACCGCCATTTGCCGGTGACCGGCGTCACGCCGCGGCTCCACACGGGAAAACCGAGTTCTGCCGATGCGTTCGGGTCACGGTGGCAACCATCCACCACCGCGCCCGCGCAGCCTGCACGGTGGGCCAGCGTGGCCGACTGACCACCCAGGTTGGAGCCGGTCCGGATACCCTGGATCACGACCACGTCGCCGGGCTCGGCGAGGTTGTAGGCCTCCTGCTCACCCATCAGGCCTAGGCCGCTCGCCACGGCCGCGGCGACGCCGCCTTCACGCGGCAGATTCAATACGGTGACGGCCTGGCCGACGATGGCCGAGCCCTTCAGGGACGGCATCAGCTCGCTGGCCGCGATGGCGCCGAACAGACCGAGGTTGTCCATCGCGTCCGACACGGCGGACGAGGCATCTTCGAGCGCGCGAAAGTCAGCCAGCATGTCGGCAGGCAGACGCGGCAGCTCGAACACATGGATGGCTTCGGCCGGCATGCGTCCGGTCAACGCCTTGTTGGCTGGCGCCATGGGTTTCGCAGGGCTTGGCATTTTTCTACTCCGGCTGGATCGGTGTGTCGGCCATCACCTGGCCGTATTTCGTGGCTTCGGTTTTCAGGAAGTCGGAGAAGACCTTGCTACTGCTGCCCACCGGGTCGGCGCCCAGACCGGTCAGCAGTTTGCTCACGCCGCCGTCCTGCACCGCTGCATGGAACTGGGTGGCGAGCCGCTCGACGATGGCACGCGGCGTGCCGGCGGGCGCGAACACGCCGTACCAGCTGCCGGTGTCGTAGGCCGGGTAGCCGGCCTGCGCGAAGGTCGGCACCGCGGGAAAATCGGCCAGGCGTTCGGGCCGGGAAATCGCCAGTGCGCGCAGTTGGCCCGATCGCATGAACGGAATCGAAGAGGTGGTCGTGTCGAACACCATGTCGACACGTTTGGCAATGATGTCGGGCAGGTAGTTGGCACCGCCCTTGTAGGGCACATGCAGAATGTCGAGGCCGGCCTGCTTCTTGAAAATTTCGGCGGCCAGGTGGGCCGGCGTACCGACGCCCGGCGAGGCGTAGGTCAGGCTGCCGGGCGCGGCTTTGGCGGCAGCCACAAGCTCGGCGAGCGAGTTGTACTTCGCGTCCTTGCCGACCACGAGCACGTTGGGTGCCGTGGCCAGCAAGGCGACAGGTTCGAAGTCCTTGACCGGGTCGTAAGGCAGCCGTTTGTAGAGGTAGGGACTCAGGATGTGCGAGCCGATGGAGCCGATCAGCAAGGTGTAGCCGTCGGGCGCAGACTTGGCCGCCATGTCGGCGCCCATGGTGGTGCCGGCGCCGGGCCGGTTGTCGATCACGATGGGCTGGCCCAGCAGTTCCGCGGCCTTAGCGGCGATGGGCCTGGCCACGTTGTCGTTGCCACCACCGGGTGGAAACGGCACGATGAGGCGCACGGGCCGACGTGGATAGTCGGTGGCAGGCTGGGCGAATGCCAGCGGCGAGGCCACGCCGGTGACGGCCGCCAGCGTGGCCAGAATGGTCAGCTTCATCGCGGCGCGGCGGCGCATCCGTATCGCAGTCGGGTGGTTCATGCTTGTCTCCTTGAAGCCTCGGGGCGGGCAGCTGTGCCGATAATAGGGACCGACCTGCCCGCCGACAAATAACCTGTACGCATGGCGCAATACCACCGCCGGTATGCCGCAGGCCACACTTCCACCATGAGCATTGCCAACCTGCGCCGATCGGACCTGAACCTGCTCGTCGTGTTCGACGTGCTGCTCGAATTGCGCAGCGCCACGCGCGCGGCCGAGGCGCTGCACACCACGCAGCCTGCCATCAGCCGAAGCCTGGCGCGCCTGCGCGAGATCCTCGGTGATCCGCTGCTGGTCAACGTGAAGGGCCGGCTCGAACCCACGCCCCGCGCGCTAGCCCTGCGGCCCGCCTTGCGCGACGCGCTGCTCGCGCTGGACGCCATCCTCGACCCGAGCGCGACCAGCCGGCATGCCGAGCCGGGCCGGGTCTTCAACATCGTCAGCACCAGCCCGGTCGAGCTTGGCCTGACACCCGAGCTGCAGCCCTGGCTCGACACCGCCCTGCCCGGCGTGATGGCGCGTTTCTCCACAGCGCCGAGCGGCATCGGCCTGCCTGAAGACCTGCTCGACGATGGCGATACCGACCTGGCCATCGGCCGCTTCGCGATTCATCCGGCGCGATTTGCGTTGCAACCGGTGTTGCGCAGCCGACGTGTGTGCATCCTGCGGCAAGACCATCCGTGCCGCACCGATCTGCTGACGCCCCAACAGATGGTGACGCTGGACTACCTCACCATCTCGAACATGACCGACCGCCAAAACGAAGTCGACCTGATGCTGCACGGCCTCGGGCTTCGGCGGCGCATCGGGCAGTTCGTGTCGCACGTTGCGATAGTGCCCTTCGTGTTGATGAAGACGGACTACGCTGCGCTGGTTCCCGACTTCGCCGCACGCATGTTGTGCCGCGAGTTTGCGTTGCGCACCGTGGCGCTGGCGGACCATGGCCAACCCGTGCCGTACGCGATGGCCTGGCACCGACGCTGGGACGCGTCGCCCACCCACTTGCGCGTGCGGGCACAAGTGGCCGAGGTCATGGGCGGGTGGGAGTGAGCTGAGCCGGGTGCCATCGATGTACGACCAAATGGAGCAGCAGCCATGCGACGCGCTGAAATGAAAAAAGGGACTTCATATTTCCATGAAGTCCCTTTTAATTCCCATTGCTACAGCTTGAATAGCAAGGAATCTGGATGCGGTTGGGGTGGCTGATGGGGCTCGAACCCACGACAACAGGAATCACAATCCTGACCGAAACCTATTCACAATTGTTGATGTGCGTGGGTACAATCAATACAAATCAACGGCATATGCAACCTCCACTGGATGAAGGCCCAGCCCGGGCGTTGATCGAAATGCCGGTTTATCCCGGAAATAGACTTACATCCGCCCTTACATCCACATGCTGTAGGTGGCAAAAGGATCGCCATGGCCAAGGTCCCTTTCACTGCAG
>JAQGMQ010000621.1 GCA_028292305.1 Rhodoferax sp. | reverse complement strand
TAGACGTAGCCAAGCTTTTGCATCACCTCGCGCACATGGGCGCGCGTGGCGTCGGCCACCAGCGGGCTGTCGTTCAGGACCATCGACACGGTGCCGGTGGCAACGCCCGCCTCGCGCGCCACGTCCTTCAGCGTGATGCGTTTGGGAAGAAGAAACGACATGTGGAAAAGCTGCTCTCGACGGGTAAAGCACGAGCATAACAGTCGACCTGCGCGACGCGCGGCGCCCTCGGCGAGACACCGGCCATCGAGCGGCTCCTTCAAAACTAGGGTATGCCCCGATACACGATAAATTGAACCGGTTCAAAATTGAACCGGTTCAAGTGACAACCTGTCCGTGCTGCCGTCGCTTGAAAACGCAGGCGTTCCTGCCTGCCCTCTCAATCACAAAAGGCAAACCATGTCAGTCATTCACCGTCTCTGCAAAGTGTTCTCTCAAAGCCCCGCGCCGGCCCGCCGGGCAACGACCCCAACCCGATGCAAGGCCCCTGGCCGTGACGCGCTGCGGCAGGCGCGCGGCCTGCTGGCGGTGCTTGCGATTGCCTTGCTCGGCGCCCACGCCGCGCAGGCGCAGGACTACCCGACGCGCCCGGTCGAACTCATCGTGCCGTATGCCGTGGGCGGTGGCACCGACGCGGTGGCGCGGGCTTTCGGCGAGGCGGCCACCAAGCATTTCCCGCAGCCGCTGATCATGGTCAACCGGCCTGGCGCGGCGGGGGCGATCGGCCATTTCGAAGGCGCGCAGGCCAAGCCCGACGGCAACAAGATCACCATGGTCACGCCGGAGATATCACTGGCCCTGCTGCAAGGCATCGGCAAGGCCAGGTACCAGGATTTCACCTTCATCGCGCGGCTGAATGCCGACCCCATCGCACTCATCGTGCGCGCCGAATCGCCCTGGAAAACGCTGGAGGAATTCCTGGCCCACGTCAAGGCGCACCCCGGCCTCGTGCCGGTGGCCAACTCGGGCCAGGGCGCCACCTACCACCTGGCCGCCATCGCGCTCGAAGAGAAGACCGGGCTGCGCTTCAACAACATCCCCTACGTGGGTGCGGGGCCGGAAATCATCGCCTTGCTGGGCAGCCAGGTCGACGCCGGCTTCGCCACCACCGGCGAGGTCGGCACCTGGGTCAAGCAGGGCAAGCTGCGGCTGCTGGGCGTGATGGGCGACAAGCGGCTCAAGGACTTCGCCGACGTGCCCACGTTCCGTGAACGCAACATCGATGTCGAGCTGGGCACCTGGCGCGCGCTGGCGGTGCCGAAGTCGACGCCGCCAGCCATCGTGTCGACCCTGAAGGACGTGGCCCGCAAGGTGTCGCAGGACAAGGGTTACCAGGAGTTCTTCTCGAAGCAGTACCTGGGCCTGGTCTATGAAGACGGCGACAGGTTCCAGCCCCTGCTCGAGGGCGAATTCAAGTTCTACAGCGACATCGTCGCCAAGCTGCAGCTGCGCAAATAGCCGCCACCGTGCAGGCCCTCGCCCCCACCACCCAACAGGCAATGTTATGCAAGACAAAGTAATCTCGGCCGCCGCTGCGGCCCGCATGGTCAAGTCCGGTGCCACCGTCGCCATCACCGGCTCCGGTGGCGGCCTGGTCGAGCCGGACGCGCTCTTCGCCGCCATCGAACGGCGCTTTCTCGACGAGGGCACGCCGCGCGACCTGACGCTGGTGCATGCGCTCGGGCTGGGCGACCGCGACCAGCGCGGCACCAACCGGTTCGCCCACGACGGCATGCTGCGCCGCGTGATCGGCGGCCACTGGACCTGGTCGCCGCGCATGCAGGCACTGGCGCGCGAGGAGCGGCTGGAGGCCTATGCGTTTCCGAGCGGCGCCATCACGCACCTGCTGCGCGAAATCGGCGCGGGGCGCCCCGGGCTGATCACCCATGTCGGCCTGGGCACCTTTGCCGACCCACGCCATGGCGGCGGGCGCATGAACAGCGCGGCGCAGGATGCGCTGGTGGAAGTGATCCGCCTCGACGATGCCGACTACCTGCGCTACAAGCCGTTCGCCGTCGACGTGGGCATCGTCCGCGGCACCTATGCCGACACGGTGGGCAACATCGCCTTCGACGACGAGCCCGCCGACCTCGACGGCTATGTGCTGGCACTGGCAGCGCACAACTCGGGCGGCATCGTCATCGCCCAGGTGCGCGAGGTGGTGCCGGCGGGCACCCTCGGCCCGCGCAGCATCAAGATTCCCGGCGTGCTGGTCGATGCGGTGGTGGTGGTGCCCGAGCAGATGCAGGCCTACAAGACCCGCTTCGACGCAGCGCTGGTCAGCCGCCAGGGCCTGCGCCCCGCGACCGCGCCATCCACCGATCCCGTCAAACGCGTGATTGCCCGGCGGGCTGCGCTGGCCCTCACCGATGGCGCCACGCTCAACTTCGGCTTCGGCGCCTCGGCCCAGGTCGCCACCATGATCGCCGAGCGTGGCGAGAGCAGCCGGTACTGGATGACGATCGAGCAGGGCATCCACGGCGGCAGCATGATCGACGACGACCGCTTCGGCATGGCCTACCACCCCGACGTCATCATCGACTCGGCTTCGCAGTTCGACTTCTACAGCGGCGGCGGGCTGGACATCGCCTTCCTCGGCATGGCCGAGATGGACCAGGCCGGCAACGTGAACGTGTCGCGGCTGAATGGCAACGTCAACGGCCCGGGCGGGTTCATCGACATCTCGCAGAACGCCAAGATCGTGGTGTTCTGCGGCACCTTCGACGCCAAGGGCGCCGAGATCGAGGTCACGCCCGACGGCGTCTTCATCCGCCGCGCCGGCAGCATTCCCAAGGTGATCGCCCAGGTGGCGCAGATCACCTTCAGCGGCAAGGAGGCGCAGCGCCGCGGCCAGCGTGTGTTGTACGTCACCGAGCGGGCGACCTTCGCGCTCACGCCCGAGGGTGTCGAGCTGATCGAGATTGCACCAGGTGTCGACTTGCAGCGCGACGTGTTGTCGCAGATGGGCTTCAGGCCGGTCATGCGCCACGTCGGCGTGTATGACAAGGGCGTGCTGGCATGAACGACACGCTTGTCCACGCGGCGGACGAAGGCCCGGTACGCGTCATCACCATGACCGGCACACCGCGGCGCGGCAACCCGATGTCGGCGCAGCTGGCGCGGGCGCTGCTCGAAGCCATCGACGACGCCAGCCGCGCACCCGACGTGAAGTGCCTGGTGCTGCTGGGCACGCCCAGCCATTTCTGCGTGGGCGCCGACCTGACCGAGGTGGCGCAGATGCGGGCGGTGGATGCGGTCACCTCGGGCTGGCTCGACAACCTCGACACCATCCGGCGTTGTCCCAAACCCATCCTGGCCGGGGTGCGAGGGCATGCGGTCGGCGGCGGCTTCGAGCTGGCCATGTACTGCGACCTGATCGTCGCCGCCGAAGACGCGCGCTTCGCCCTGCCTGAAACCGGCATCGGCGTGATCCCCGGCCAGGGTGGTGCGCAGCGCTTGGCCGCGCTGGCCGGCCGGGCCATCGCAGCCGACCTGGTGCTGACCGGCCGGTCGCTCTCGGGGCTGGAGGCCTTGGCGCACGGCGTGGTGGCCCGCGCCGTGCCCTCGGCGCAGGTGGTGGACGAAACCATTGCCGTGGCCACGGCCATCGCCGCGCGCAGCGCACCCGCGGTGGCCTTCGCGCGCGAGGTGCTGTTCGAAGCCACCGAGGGGCCGCTGCGGCAGTCACTGCGCATCGAGCGCTTGCTGGCCGCCGTGGTGCTCGACACGCAAGAGGCCAGGCAGCGCATCGGCAACTTCCTCAGCCGGTCGAACTGACGAACTTCTGATATCCACGAACCC
>JAQGMQ010000599.1 GCA_028292305.1 Rhodoferax sp. | reverse complement strand
GCGCGGTACCCCATAATCGGCCGCAACTCGCAGTTCAAGCTTCGGCGGAGACCCTTCACTTGCTTTCGATCATACAAGCCGCAGGCTGGCCCATCTGGCCACTGGTTGCGTGCTCCATCCTGGCGTTAGCGCTGGTCATCGAGCGTTTCGTCAGTCTCAAGACCGCCAAGGTGGCGCCACCCAAACTGCTCAACGAAGTCCTCACCGTGGCGCAGACCAGTGTGCCCGCGCCCGGCATCGTGAACCAGCTGGCGCAGAACTCGGCGTTGGGCGAGGTGCTGGCCAGCGGCCTGCGCACGCTCAACACCAACCCGCGCAGCAGCGATGAGGATGTGCGCGGCGCCATGGAAAGCACGGGCCGCGCAGTGGCGCACCGGCTCGAGAAGTACTTGAGCGCGCTGGCCACCATCGCCTCTGCGGCACCGCTGCTGGGCCTGCTCGGCACGGTGATCGGCATGATCGAGATCTTTGGCTCGCAGGCGGGTGCCAGCGGCAATGGCGGCGTGGGCGGCAACCCGGCGCAGCTGGCGCAAGGCATCTCCATGGCGCTCTACAACACGGCTTTCGGCCTGATCGTGGCCATCACTTCGCTGATCTTCTGGCGCTACTTTCGCGCGCGGGTCGACGAGTACCTGCTGACCCTGGAGCTGGCGGCCGACCAGTTCGCGCGGCACCTGAATTCGCTCAAGAAGCGCAAAGAGAACTGAAGCACCGCCTGTGTCCATGAACTTTCGCCACCGCTCTCGCGAAGAGCCCGAGATCAACCTGATCCCGTTCATTGACGTGTTGCTGGTCGTGCTGATCTTCCTGATGCTGTCGACCACCTACAGCAAATTCACCGAGCTGCAGGTCAAGCTGCCCGAAGCCAACGCCGATGCGCAACGCGACCGGCCCAAGGAAATCGTCGTGGCCGTCAGCGCCGATGGCCGTTACGCCGTGAACAAGACCGCCGTCGACGGCCGCACGCTGGACGCGCTCACCCAGGTACTGGGCGCCGCGGCCAAATCGCTGGCCGGCGGCAAGGACACGGTGCTCATCATCAGCGCCGACGCCAGCGCCGCGCACCAGTCGGTGATCACCGTGATGGAGGCGGCGCGCCGCGCGGGCCTGTCGCAGATCACCTTCGCCACGCAGTCAGCGGTGTCCGCCAACCGCTGAACGCGGCCGCGCTGGGCGCACCGCTTCAGTTTCTGACCCGCTTTGGCTCAATCGCTCGAATCTGTTTTATTGCGCACCTGGCAACGCCGCGGCCCGTTGGCCTGCCTGTTGTGGCCCGTCTCGCTGGTCTTTGGCCTGCTGGGCGGCTTGCGGCGCGCACTGTTCCGGGCCGGCCTGTTGGCCAGCCACAAGGCAGGCGTACCCGTGGTCGTCATCGGCAACGTGATTGCCGGCGGCTCGGGCAAGACGCCGGTGGTGATGGCGCTGGCACGGCACCTTGGCGCGCGTGGCTTCCGGGTCGGCGTGGTGTCGCGGGGCTACGGCCGGGTCATCGCCGATGGCGCGGCCGATTGCCGTGAGGTCCTGCCCGACAGCGCGGCGAGCGACGTGGGTGACGAGCCGCTGCTGGTGCGGCGCGCGTGCGACGTACCGGTGTTTGTCGCGCGGCGCCGATCCGAAGCGGCTCAGGCCTTGCTGGCACGCCATCCGGCGACCCAGATCATCCTCTGCGACGACGGCCTGCAGCATTACGCGCTGCAACGCGATGTGGAAATCTGTGTGTTCGACGACCGCGGCGTGGGCAACGGCTGGCTGTTGCCCGCCGGACCACTGCGTGAGCCCTGGCCGCGGAAGGTCGACCTGGTGCTGCACACCGGCATGGCGCCCGCGTTCCCGGGATACCGGGCCACGCGTGCGCTGGCGCACCACGCGGTGCGGCGCGACGGCCGGCGGGTCGCACTCGCCGAGTTGCGCGGGAAACCCCTGCTCGCCGTGGCGGCCATTGCGCAGCCCAAGGTGTTCTTTGCGATGCTGCGCGCGCAAGGCCTTCAAGTTGCGCAAATTCAGCCACGGCCTGACCACGATGATTTTGCGCATTGGACGCCACCGGCAGACCACGCACTGACCGTGGTTTGCACGGAAAAAGATGCGGTCAAGCTGTGGCGTTTCTGGCCGGAAGCCCTGGCAGTGCCACTTGCCCTCAGTTTCGATGCAGGGTTCCTCGTGGCACTGGACGAAAGGGTCGACCGGGCGCTTGCGGCGTCGGTATCATCGGCCCCTGGCCTGGCGCGCTAGGCTTGCCGGCTGCCCTGGCCTTCCACTTTCCGATCATTTGAAAACCCCCACCAAAACCGCATGGACCCGAAACTGCTTGAACTGTTGGTCTGCCCCGTGACCAAGGGCCCGCTGCAATACGACCGCGACCGCGCCGAGCTGACCTCGCGCAGCGCGCGCCTGGCCTACCCGGTGCGCGACGGCATTCCCATCCTGCTGGAAACCGAAGCCCGCACGATGAGCGACGAAGAGCTGGGCCTATGAGCTTCACGGTCCTCATCCCCGCGCGGATGGCCTCGACCCGGCTGCCCAACAAACCGATGGCGCATCTCGGCGATGTGCCGATGGTGGTCCGCGTGGCCCAGCGCGCCAGGCAGTCCGCGGCCGTGCGCACCGTGGTCGCCGGCGACAGCCCCGAGATCATCGAAGCCTGCAAAGCGCACGGCATCGACGCCATCCTGACGCGCAACGACCATCCCTCCGGCAGCGACCGCCTGGCCGAGGCCTGCCAGCTGCTGGGCCTGGCCGACGACGCGATCGTGGTCAACGTGCAGGGCGATGAGCCACTGATAGCGCCGGCGCTCATCAACGACGTGGCGGCCCTGCTGCAGCAGCGCCCCGAGGCCAGCATGAGCACCGCCGCGCATGTGATCGACCAGTTGGCCGACTACACCAACCCGAACGTGGTCAAGGTGGTGCTGGACGCGCAGCAGCGCGCGCTCTACTTCAGCCGCGCGCCGATCGCCTTCTGGCGCGACGGTGCCACGGCCGGAGAGCCTGGCACGCTGGCGACGTTCAAGCAACTGCCCGCGCTGAGCCCGCTGCGCCACATCGGCATCTACGGTTACCGCGCCGGCTTCCTGAAGTTGTTTCCTACGCTGGCGCAGGCGCCGATCGAGACTTGCGAAGCGCTGGAGCAACTTCGCGCCATGTGGCATGGCTACCGCATCGCCGTGCACGTGACCGAGCACGCGCCCGGCCCGGGTGTGGACACG
>JAQGMQ010000052.1 GCA_028292305.1 Rhodoferax sp. | reverse complement strand
GTGTCCACCTCAACTCTTGGTGGACACGTGAACACTATCTCCGAACAAGCCGTTGGCGATCGCCGACGCCGTCGCAAGCACGGCGACGAATTCAAGACCACCGTGGTGGCATCATGCCTTCAACCAGGCATGTCGATGGCCGCAGTGGCAATGGCCAACGGCATCAACGCGAACCTGCTGCGGCGCTGGGTGCATGAAGCCGAGATGCGCGGCGATGCCGATCAGGTGCAGGTACTGCCGGCGGCCAGACCAACGGTGCGGGCTACCGCTGCTGGCTTCGTGCCAATGGCCTTGCACGCTCCGAGCCCACCACCGGACATCCGTATCGAGCTGCGCCGCGGCGCGACAGCGATCACCGTGGCCTGGCCGACGCAGGCGGCCAGCGAGTGCGCTGCCTGGATGCGCGAGCTGCTGCGATGATCCGCATCGATGCCATGTGGCTGGCGACGGAGCCGGTGGACATGCGCGCCGGCGCCGACCGCCTGATCGCCCGTGTGGTGCAGGTCTTCGGTGCCGCCCGGGCGCACCACGGTTACCTCTTCGCCAACGCGCGAGGTACACGCATGAAGCTGGTGGTGCACGACGGCTTCGGGGTGTGGTGCGCCACGCGCCGTCTCAACCAGGGCCGCTTCGTGTGGCCCAGCGGTGACACACCACTGCAGCCACCTACGCTCACGCAGGCGCAGTTCGAGGCCCTGGTCGTGGGCTTGCCGTGGCAACGCCTGGTGCACATGCAAATCATCACGCGCGTGTAAAAGCATCGCCGCCGTCACCTCGTGTGCCACCTGGGAAGGTCGTGCACTAGGCAATCCGAACAAGCCCCAATGACAGCGGCTGCCAGGCTACAGACAATGGCCCATGCTCGATGCGAAGCTCGATGTGACAGCACTCCAAGCGCAGACCTGCAGGGTCTGAGCCAGGGCGTCATCGCTGAGCTGGCCACCCAGATGCTGGCTCGGATCACCTTGGTGGGCGCACAACTGGAGGCCAAGGACGAGCACATTGCGCGGCGTGACCGTGAGATCAAGTTCAAGGACACCAAGATCGAGCGCATCACGTTCGAGCTGGCGCGCCTGAAGGCCTGGAAGTTCGGCGCGCGAACCGAGCGCATGAACGCCGAGCAGCGCCAGCTGTTCGAGGAGACGGTGGCCGAGGACGAGGCCAGCCTGCAGGCCCAACTGGATGCTTTGCAAGGTGCATCTGCTCCCAGCGCACTGCCAGCCGAAGGCAGCAAGCGCCGCCCGCGCCGCCAGCCGTTGCCCGAACAGTTGCGCCGCGTCGAGCATCGCCACGAACCCGAGAACACGACGTGCCCCTCACCAGGCTGTGGCCAGGCCATGGTGCGCATCGGCGAGGACGTGAGCGAGCGGCTGGACATCGTGCCGGCCGAGTTCTTCGTGCACCGGCACATCCGCGGCAAGTGGGCCTGCAAGTGCTGCCAGGTTCTGGTGCAGGAGCCCGCTGAGCCGCAGATCAACGACCAAGGGCATGCCCACCGCGGGCCTGCTGGCCCACACCCTGGTCAGCCGCTTCGTCGATCACCTGCCGTACTACCGGCAGCAGCAGATCAACGCCCGCGCGGGCGTGCACACGCCGCGCTCCACGCTGGCGGCCTGGTCGGGCGCGGCCGGCGCCAGCCTGCAGCCGCTGTTCGACGCGCACCGGGCCTTTGTGCTGGGCGCACAGGTGCTGCACGCCGATGAGACCCCGGTCAGGATGCTGGACCCCGGCGCGGGTAAAGCGACCAAGGCCTACGTGTGGGCGTACGCACGCGGCGAGCACGATGCCACGCCTGGCGTCGTCTATGACTTCTGCGTGGGCAGAGGTGCCAAGTACCCGATGGCCTTCCTTCACGGCTGGGCGGGCACGAGCATCCGATTCACCGCGCAGACGCAACGTCAGGAACGGTATCCGCCAGGCAACTGCATGAAACCCATAACTCCGTCGCATCGACCTCTCAGGACTGCTTGCAAACACGTCGTCAGCGTCTGACGCCTCGGACCGTCGCCGCGGCGCCATTCAAGGCAACTCCACATCCCCCATCCGCGCCACGATCACCGACGCGCGGTGTGTCAGGTACCCCGAGTTCGGCAGCTTCTCGAAGTAACGAGGCCGCGGCAGCATCACGGCGAGGCGTGCACCCTCGTACGCGGTAAGTTTGGCCGCCGGCTTGCGGAAGTAATGCTGCGCCGCCGCCTCCGCGCCAAACACGCCCTCACCCCACTCGACGCTGTTGAGGTAGATCTCCAGAATCCGCTCTTTGTCGAGCACCGCCTCCAGCATCATCGCCAACACGAATTCCTGGCCCTTGCGCAGCAAGGTGCGTTCGCCGGAAAGCAGCAGGTTCTTGGCCAACTGCTGCGTGATGGTGGAGCCGCCCACCATCTTCGGCGTCTTGGTCTTGCCCGCCGAAGCCTTGGCATCGGAGTTGACCTTGGCGGCGCGCTCCTCGGCCTTTTCGTTCTTCTGCCAGGCCTTCTCCAACGCTTCCCATTCCACACCCTCGTGGTTCACGAACCCACCGTCTTCGGAGGCAATGACGGCACGTTTCAGGTTGTCTGAAATCGCGGTATAGGGCATCCAGCGCTGACCCCAGGGCAAACCACCCGGCGGCTTCGGCGTCGCCTTCGCACCGGCCTTGGCAGGAGGCGGTGCAGCGCCTTCAGTCCACAGCCGCCAAGCTTCGGAACGCTGAAAAGCGGTCGATTGCGGGTCGACAGAAACCATCAAGGCAATGCGGCTCAGAAAAAATAGTTGCAGGGCCAATGCGGCGATCGCCACCAGCGCCACCCAACGGCCAAAGGCCCTCATGCCGGTTCGCCCCATGCCACCAACGCACCCGCGCTCACGGATTCCCCGTGAGTTTGGTCTCCAGCGTCTGGTCCCGCGTAAACCGGAACCGCGACACGACGAGGATCTGGTCCGCCTTGGCCCGCATCGCCGCACTGAACCGACCATACGGCCCCGCGCCGCGCGCAATGGCTTCGGCGCGGCGGTCCAGCGTGCGGTTGCCGGAGCTTTCCACCACTTGCGTCGCCAACACCTGGCCATCGAAATTGACCGTGACGATCATCGTCAACTCCCCATAAAGTTTCTTGCCGTTGGCTTCGGGGAAGTTCTCGGTGCCCTTGTCTTCCACGCGCCGCCGCAGGCTGTCGTAGTACACCGCGTAGACCTCCTCCCGGGTAGCCGGGCTCACGTAGCGCCGTTTGGGCCGCGAATTTTCCTGGTTGATTCGGCGCTCGATCTCGGCGAGCAACTTGACCAGGTGGCGGCGTTTTTCTTCCTGTGCCTGGTTCTCGGGCGTGTTGCTCGCCTGCTTCGGATCGGGCAGGGGCATCGACGCCAATTGCTTGCTGACCTGCGCGAGCAGCATGGCCTGCTGTTCCTGCATGGTTTCCATGCGGCGCTGGGTTTCTTCCATGGTGTCGCCGAGATCGGTCAGGGCCGATGGCGGCAAGGGCGACGTGGCACGCCCCTTGTCAGCTTCGCCACCGCCGGCCAAGGTGGCTTGGGCGATGGCCATGGCCTTTTCAGGTCGCTCGTCTGAACGCGCATTCACCAGAATGACTTCCAGCGGCGTGTCCTGGAACACGCGGTTGAAGCCTTCCGGGTTGACGATGCGCACCGTCAGCAACACCGCATGCACCAGGACCGACACGCTCAGCGCCAGCTGCAGCGTGCTGAAATTGCGCAGGCTGGGCATGCGCGGAAGGGCGTTGAAGAAACGGCGGTTCACGGAGCAGGATTATCGACCGCTACAGCCGTTTCGGGCGTTTCGGCCTCGTCCATGTCGACGGCAATGGCGATCGGCCCCGCCGTTTGCGTGTCGTCCTCGTCGGACGATTCTTCGTCCACAGCCGGCGCCCCCGTATCCGAAACGGCATCCAGTCGTTCGACCACGGTGCCCGCCACGTCCAGCGTGATCTCGTCGATGGCGCCCAGCTTCACCCGCACTTTGGCGCCACGCGGCAGCTCCTGCGAACCCATCACCGGCAGCACCAGCGGCAAGTCGTCGGCCCGCACCAGGCCCTCCCTGAACACGGTGCCGACCACTTCGGTGATGCCGTTCTGCTGCAGGTACTTGAGCGTCCAGAAGCGCTCCATGCCGCCCTGGTAACCGTTGTAGGCCGCGTAAGCTGCGTCGAACATCGA